>NZ_JAUBRH010000015.1:86436-135774 GCF_036701775.1 Microcoleus sp. N9_A2
ATTTATCTGTTGTGGAACGGGCATCTTGCCCGTTCTTGACAATGCCACATCTCAGTTGAAAATAATTCGGCGACTGAAATATAAATTTCAAAAAGTCGTCAAAAAACCACTGGGGAATCGCTGCATTGTTATACTCAAGTGGTAACTGATAAGCGTCGCGGTACAGCATCGCTGCGAGGAGATATTGCATCTTCTCGGCAATTTCCCCTCCTTCAACAAGTTTCGAGGATAACTGCTGGACAAAACTTTGTTCTGACTCAGTTAAAGTTTCATTTTTGAGGGCGCTATCTAGGAGCAATTTATGAGCTTTTCCCGTGTCTTTCAAGTAAGCACTTTCTAATTTTTTCGCTGGCAAATTCAGCCAATATTCAGCTAGCTGTTGGCGGTAGGAGCGCAGCGCGAGAAGAGGCTGTTTTGAGGGGGATTTATTGTATTGCTCAAGCATTGCTGACAATTCTGATAAACTCGGCTGGGTTCTCAATGCCAACTTTTGGCGGATTGTCTGTTTAATTTGTTGATTCAAGAAACTGTAATCAGGAGCATTTAGTAGTTTTTTGTAAAATCTGACTACATCCTTATGATTTTCCCCAGCAGCGAAGTTTTTCCAAGTTTGTTGTTCGGGATGAATCCGCAGGGAGGACAGTTTTTCGTCTACAAATCCGATATGATAGTTGCCCATGATTCGCCACCACATATCTAAGTCTACATACTGAGATAATCCCGAATCAAATAATCCTATTTCTTCAAATACTCGCGCGGCAATTAAGACGGTACTAGGTTCGCCAATTTTGTTTATCGGGTTGTTCAAGCAGTTAGTATCTGCCAGTAATTGTTTTCCGGGCTGAAGAGATTTTAAATTCGACCAACTTTTATGCAAATCTTTAATTGATTGAGAAGCTCTCCGCAAAATCGGGTTAGATTCATTTTCAGCTATGGTGATGCCACGCGGGGAGAAAACCATACCTATTTCTGGGTTTTTTTGGGCGACTGCGACCATTTTTTCAATACATTCTGGTGCGAGCAAGTCGTCTTGAAACAGAAATTTAATGTATTGACCTTTTGCTTGGGATATGCAGAAGTTCCAGTTTTGTGATAAGCCGTAGTTGCGGTGCAGTACGATGCGGAAATCGACTGAGGTTTGTAATTGGAATGATTGGGCGATCGCAATTGTGCTGTCTGTGGAGCCGTCGTCGGATATAATCAGTTCTATGTTAGCGTAGGTTTGGGCCAAAGCACTTTGAATTGCTTCCCCAATAAATTTTTCTCCGTTGTATGTTGGAATGCAAATGCTAACCTTCGGCTGCTCGTTTTGTACTTCTGCTTTGGATTGATTTTTTTGCTGTGATGGTGGCAAGTCTGCCCTAATTTTGGCAGACTTCGCTGTGGCTGTTCCTGACAGAGGTATGCTTTGAAAGTTATCGGTAATCTCGGCAATATATTCGAGACGTTTTCTAATTTTATTGCCTGTAACTTGCGGGTGGAGTAAAGTCTTAATTTCCTCAGCAGCTATCGCTCCAATTTCTTGAGCTTCCCGGTAATTGTTGAAGACGTACCGCATTAAATCCGCAGCGTGTTCGACATCCGCTTCGGCCCAAACATTGCCTTTTTTGTAAGGCCCGAAATCTTTCTCAAGTGGGATTAATTTATACTTGACTAAATAGCTATTGCCGACATTCATAAATTCTGTATTTGATGAATAGCCGGTGGCAATTACGGGTTTCCCGTAAAACATTGCTTCAGCCATTGTTAAGCCAAATCCTTCGCAGCGGTGCAGGGATACATAACAGTCGCAATTGTAGAGCAAACCGTTAAGTTTATTTTTGGACAAATACCCGTCTAGATGTTTGATATTTGAATAATTGGCGATGGCAGAATTTAATAAGTTTTTCTGCTCTAAATTTCTGTTTGAATTAGAAGATTTGATAATCAACAATAGGCGGTCATCTTCGCCAAAAGCTTGTTTAAATGCTTGTATGGCCACTAAAGGATTTTTGCGCTCGATGCGGCTGGAAAAGTCGAATACAAACAAGAAAATAAATTTATCTTTAGGTAAACTCAGTGCTTCTCTGTTCAGGGAAGGTGCGGGGAGAGCAATACTGGGCATAATTTTGATCACGGGAATTGGCGCAAGTGCCGAAATTGCCTCGGCGCAATAGTTGCTGTAAGTCCATATTTCGTGAAAGTGATTAAATGCTGGCTGCCATTCTGGGGGAAATGCGGGAAGTTCCCAAGCCCAAAAGCCGATATTGTATTTGTTTTCAAAATAGGTGGAACCTGTATGTTTGATAAAGGTTGCAATTTCATCGGCGTTAACTTGAATTAAGTTGACGGGATGGGGATTGTCTTGGCTAAAGTTTTGATAGGTAGTGTCTTGTTTGCGGTGGGGACTGCGGGTAAAATTGTTGATGACGAAGGGAATGTTGGCGGCTTCTGCGGCTCTGATGTTTGCTCTGACACCTTCTCCTATGCCAAATTCGCCGTTGATGTAGCCGGCGATGTTCATTCCTAGATTAGGGTTCATAGTTTCTAATGTATTCAGCAAATTGTTGTGTTGATTTTTGAAAAAAAAGCAGAATTAATTGAGAGTCTCAATCGCGCTCAATGAGGGTATGGGTTGAGAAAAAATTATAATTTTGCTCAATATTTGCTAAGATATGGCAATCCTTGTAGGATGGGTGAATAAGATTAAATGAACCGCAAAGGGCGCAGAGAACGCAGAGGAAGAGAAGAGAGGGAAGGGAAAGGGTTGGTAACAGAAAATTGGGTGCTTGACAAATGTGCCGATCGCCATTGTATACTGGCATCGCAATGCTAACCTTCGGCTGGTTGTCTGTCGGCATGGGTTGCTCTGTTTTATTTTACGATAAACTAATCAGGAATTTTAGAGAAAGTGATCGATCGCGTCAACCACGACCTCTTGAAGCTGCTACCGCCGGATGCTAAAGTCATTGTCGAAATTGGCTGCGGTACGGGCTCGACGGGCGAACAGTACAAGCTGATCAATCCCCATTGTCAGTATATTGGCATTGAATGCGATCGAGAAAAAGCTAAAATTGCAGTCGATCGCCTAAACTGGGTGACGGTAGCCGATATTGAAGAAATTGCCCTCGAAAGTCTCGACATCGCCCCAGGAACCGTCGATTGTTTGGTTTTTGGCGACTTGCTACCCTATCTCAAAAACCCTTGGGATGTCCTCAAGCAGTACAGTGCTTTGCTGAATCCAGATGGGCAAATTCTCGCTAGAATCCCTAATGTTCAATACTGGCGGCGGATTGTCAATCTGTTGCGGGGACAGTGGGAAAATCCCGACAGCAAGATGCAGCACTGGTTTACCCTAGAAAGTATTAAATCACTATTTGCTCAAGCCGGATTGCAGGTTTACGAATTTCAAGGGAAGGGACACAAAACCGAAAATTTTGTCCACTTTCAGGAATTACTACATCCAATGGTAAAGGCTTTAGAGATCACATCGAGCAGTTTTGCTACGGAAACGGGTGCTGAATATTATATCGTGCGATCGACCAAATCGACCGTACCTGCGCGCAGATTGCTGATTCACACTATCATTATGGCTCCTACAGGGTGCGATCGTGTGCGAGTTTTGGAACCGGACAATTTTAGCGCTACAATTCCCGGTGTCCGCACCGTATCCAGTGTGAAAGCAGCAGAATTAATTCCGCCGCTGTCTGGAGAAGAAAAAGTCTTCATCTGGCAGCGGACAATCATGCAATATCCCGCCTACATTCCCCAACTCAAAGCACTCCTGCAACAAGGCTATTTAATAGTAGCTGAAATTGACGACAATCCCATTCGTCGCCGCGAATACGCCGACAATAATTACCTCAGCTATCGCGGCTGTCACTGCGTTCAAACTTCTACGGAACCGCTAGCAAAAATTTTACGACGCTACAATCCTAATGTTGCAGTATTTCCCAATCAATTAGCTTATCTACCTCCGCCGCGAATTTATCCCACAGAAGATACAGTCACCATCTTTTTTGGTGCACTCAACCGCGAAAAAGATTGGCAGCCGATTATGGCAGCGGTAAATCGAGTTTTAGTTGCACACAAGCACCGGATTCGAGTTAAAGTAATCCACGACCGCAGATTTTTTGAAGCCTTAAAAATACAACAAAAAGAATTTGAACCATTTTGCAGTTACGAACGGTATCAAGAAATAATGTACAGTTGCGATATAGCTTTACTGCCGCTCGTTGCTAACCCGGTTAACGAAATGAAATCCGACTTAAAATTTATTGAATGTGCAGCGCGGGGAGTAGCGGTGCTGGCAAGTCCCACTGTGTACGAACATTCGATTGTCGAAGGTGAAACCGGATTTATTTATAGATATGAAAAAGAGTTTGAAACCAAACTAAATTCGCTGATTTCAGACACTTCTATGCGCCGGGAAATAGCCGCCAATGCTTACGAATGGGTGCGGGACAACCGCTTGCTGTGCGGGCACTACCGGCAGCGCCGAGATTGGTACTTACAGATGCGAGACGAGTTGCCACGTTTAAATGCTGAGCTGCGCGATCACCTGCCGGAGTTATTTGGTGACTAAGTGCGGTAAAATTTATAGGGTTATTGTGCGATCGTTCTGTTTTATTGTTTAATTTCTAATTGTTAATCCACACCAATGCGAATTCTCTTCACTATTGCTCACTTTTACAATCCCAGCGGCGAGGGGAAACACGCTTCCCAGCGAAATGATCCGCAACCACGACTAAACGCTTTAACCGCTTGCGTGACATCGCTGCAAGCTTTGTACGGCAAATCTCAGTCGATGATTGACATTAGCGAATGTGCAACTATCCCAGCAAATCAATCTCAACAACACGAAATTGACATTGTTGTTTGCACTACTCAAGGCTATCATCTGTTGCCTCAACTGCCAGTGCAGCCCAGATGTTTTATGCACCACGCTACAAAATGCGAACCGCTGCTATTGGGGTTTGAGTGTCAAGCAGTTTTGCGAGCGTGTCTTAACAAATACGATTATTTCTGTTATTTGGAAGATGATTTAGTTCTGCATGATCCGTGGTTTTTTAGTAAATTAAAGTGGTTTACGCATCACGGAGGAAATGGGAATTTGCTGCAACCTAATCGCTATGAAATATCGCCTAAAGGCGCGGTTTTTAAAGCATATGTTGATGGTGACTTAGCAGAATCAGCGACTTCTCAGTTTCAAAATGTAGAGGAGCAGCGGCAGTTAATGGGAAAAATCATGGAACAAACAATCGCTTTTGAGCGGGCGTTGAATCCTCATTCCGGCTGCTATTTTTTGAATGCGGAACAGATGGCACACTGGGCTAAGCAGTCTCATTTTTTGGACAGAGATACTAGCTTTATCGGCCCGCTGGAAAGTGCCGCGACTTTAGGAATTATGCGGACTTTTAGAGTTTACAAGTCAACTCCTTCCTATGCTAATTTTTTGGAGGTTCAACATTTTGGAGCGAGTTTTCTGAACTTGATTGGTAATAAGGTGAGGGTGCCGGAAGCAGGATGAGTTAAGATATTCACGTAAGCTGCAATACTTGAGAGGTAGCATGACCCCGGCAACCGAAAAGATTGTCCTTCCCTCTCCCTTCCCCGACCACACTCAACTGCCAGAGGAAGATGGCACTTTCGTGAAGAATTTTCAGGAGCATCCCCAGAGCATTATTTTGACTGATTCTATCGGGTCGGTATTGCAAGAGCTTCATCCCGATGGGCAATATGCTATAGGGCAAGACTGCGGCATCTACTGGCGAGAAACTGACCCGCTTGAAAAGGGAGCGGAAGCTCCTGATTGGTTCTACGTGCCGAATGTGCCACCAAGACTAGGAAATCAGATTCGTCGCTCTTACGTGCTGTGGCGGGAATTCATGGCCCCGATGATTGCTTTGGAGTTCGCATCGGGAGACGGTTCTCAAGAGCGAGACACAACGCCGCTATCGTACTCAGAAGTCGAATCGGCGCCAAGACCTGGGAAGTTTTGGGTCTATGAGCGGATCGTGCGGATTCCGTATTATGGCATCTATGAGATCAATAGTGGCAGGCTGGAGGTTTACAGCCTGAACAATGGGTTTTACCAGCCGTTGCTTCCGAACGATCGCGGTCATTATCCGATCGCGCCAATGGGCGTAGAATTAGGACTGTGGCAAGGCAGTTATCAAAACCAGACAATGCTGTGGCTGCGGTGGTGGGACAGCGAGGGCAATTTGCTGCTGACAGGTACAGAACGAGCTGCTGTCGAACAGCAACGAGCTTCCTTAGCAGAGCAGGCTTTGAGTGCAGAAGCCCAAGCACGGCGGGATGCCATCCCTCGGTTGTTGGCTATGGGATTGAATACACAGCAAGTGGCAGAAGCACTGGGTTTATCAGTAGAGGAAGTTAGGCAGCATTCACAATCTTAATGTTGCTTTTTATTAAGAAGTCAAAACATCGCCGATTTTAACTGTGCCGCTGTTAATAATTTTGGCTAAAACTCCTGTTTGTGCGTGACCGAATTCCTGTTGGAGTAAACTGAGTAGGGAAATATCCCGATCGCCTGTTTCTGGATTCACTTCTATATTGACGCAGCGGCCGATTCGTGCTGTAACTTCTATGCGCGCCGTGCCTAATTGAAACTGTTTTCCGATCAACTCAAATTCTGACCAAGCTGCCATACCTTCTAGCACAATGTTCGGGCGAAATCGGCCCACGTCAATGTTTTGAAGAGCGATTTCTGTTAATTGGTCTAATGTGGCTTGACTGAGTAAAGAAATGTGTACGGGTTCTCGATCGGGATAACGAGTTTCGCCGCTGGTGTCGCCGACTAAGTGCAAAGGTGCAAACTGCGGGTGTCTCGCTTCTTTTGTGGGTTCAATTGCCGCCAGATATTCTGTGAAAAAAGTGCCGATGCGATCGCGCCCCGCTGCTGTGTTCGTTTCTGCGGATAATACTTCAACTCCTTGACGCTTGACTGTTAAAACCGTCGTTTCCGGTTGATAATCACATTGCAAAGCTGCTAACAGAGGCCAATCGTTTTGAACGGCAAAATGTTTTTTGCTCATCCAAGGCATATTTTGGGCGGGCATCTTAGCAGCTTCAAGATTATCTGCAAACATCAGGGCAAAAGCTCGATCGCCCTTAATTCCGTGTCCGGCTGTTAAAGCAAACTCCGACATTGGTTGCGGTGTCAGCCCTTTAATTGGATAAATAAATAACTGTTTTATTGTTGCTACTGTCATATTTTTTTTAGCTTTGCTTCAATTTATAATGAACTATAGCCCCCTTAAAAAGCCGATATAGGGGGCATAAGCTATTTCACAAACATTAATAAAATTGCTATAAAAACCCGATTAAGCTAGCAATTCATAGCGACGAATATCTGGAGGCCCAACGGCCAAACCGTCTAATTTCTGCACGGCGTCTTGAATGTGAGTTGAACCGAGATGTAGTTCGAGCAAATCTGCACTTTCCCACTCTTCAACAAACGTAAAATCTGTGGGATCGGCTTGATTTTGCAGGAGTTCGTATTTGATGCAGCCTTTTTCTTTGCGAGTGGGCTCCATAATGCTCAGCAGCAGAGATTTAAGTTCTGCTACTTTGTCGGGAAAGGCGGCGAGGCGGGCGACTACTCGCAAGGTTGTTTTGGACATAGGAGAAAAAAGTCACAGATAGGACGATCGAATTTACCGATTTTTATTTGGCAAACTCAACAATAGAGGATTTTACTTAAAATAACCTAAATAGGTCGATCGGTCAACGGCGGCCTAATCAGTCCAAGACACGCTCAAGTCTCAGAAACATCATATCTTGCACCATTGTCAATAAGCTTTTTATGGGCGGGCTAGAAGCCCACCCTACAAGAAAACTCATTCTTTGTGGAACAGGCATCTTGCCTGTTCTTGAGAATTGTCCAAGATGTAAGAGAAACCCCGTTTCTTCACAAATTCTTCGTTAGCAACCGCAGAGCGTCGTATAAACCGGGTTTCTTGATATATTTGGGCGAATACCGGAGGAACTCAATCTTTGGGATAAAATCGCTTGTTTTCTGTAGAATATTCCCAGGCGAGATCCTCCGGGTCTTTTTCGCGGCTCCACTGAGCAAACTCCGGCTTAAGTTTCCACTTGCCGATCGTAGTTGCGTGAACTTTGAACCTGCGGGAGAGTTCCGTCTGGGTAAAAGAGATTTTGGGCTTTTGAGGAGTCTTGGTTTGAGCAATGGGGAATAAATTTGGTTTTTTATCTTGTGCTTTTTCCAGATTTGTGGGAGGCTCTTGAACAGCTATTCCCGCATTAGCTGTTTCGCTTTGATTGACAGGTGGAGCTATTTGAAAATAATACAAAATTCCGCCTTGTTCCGTCACCTCAAAATCCGCGGCAAACTCAGAAGCCCGTTCGTCGAGATACTCTTGAACCTTTTCTCCCGGGAGTTTCGCATTCATCGCCAAATCCAAAGCCGTAACTCGCCCTTGATTTTCCTTGATCAACTTATAGAAAACCGAGTCTAAATGAGCGAGTTTATGTTTTTGCTGCTGCTGGTAGAGCTTGTAAGCCCAAGCAATGCCAGCTGTAGTGGCGATCGCCCAAAACATCCTTCCCGACTCGAAACTGGCAACCGCCGTCAAGGAAATAGGCAAAAGCAGGGTAAGATATCCCCAAATGCTTCCCTTCTTTAGGTTATTGCTGTTTTTGACCATAGTTCCTAAACAGGTACGTAGTTTAGCTTAGTAGAGCGTGTCTGAATGCCGCGAAAGTTTTTCGACAGTCGATATATCGATCGGCCCGCTGACACACCCAAAAACGGATACTGTGCCGCGTACACTCGCCTTGTGGACAATCCCTAATTTTAGACCAAAGTTCCAGATCCTTTGATGCAATGTCGCAAGTAAATCGAAAATCGAAAATCGAAAATCGAGTGACGCACTCTACTACAAAATCCCAGAATCTACTTTTTTTGCAACCGAGGTTTCATGTACTTTTTTCGCAAACAGATTGCCATCCTGCTGATAGTTGTTGCTTGCTGTACGCTGACGATTAGTTGCAGCGATAGCCGAGCTGTCCAGTGTACTAAATTTACTGAAATTGTCAACAAAGGCAACGCTCTCATTGATGTTGATAAAGACAGCAACGATGCTGCAACGACCGACAAGTTAGCTAAAAATTTGAACCTGATAGCGAATGAACTTGAGGATCTGCGAATAACAGATTCAACCCTCAAAGAAATTCAGGAGCCATCGGTTAAATCCTTCCAGGAAATTAGTCAAGCCCTCGGCGACATAAGCAAAAGTCTTCAGGCTGCAAATCTCGCTTCTACAAGTATAGAAGGTCGAGAGCAAATCCAAACAGCTCAAGCAGATATTATCAGAGCCGGCCAACAGGCGAATCAAGCAGCCGCAAATCAAGACGCTTTGACTAGCAAACTGATTAATTATTGTAAGGGCGATCGCTAAAGGCTAAGAGTTTTGAGTTTTGAGATGGCCACGCGAACCCCAACAACCCACGGGGGGTGAATGAATTTGAGGAATGCGTCGCCTTCACCTACTATCTACCCCTTTGCAATTACCCAATTTAGTGATGAATTTCTAGATTCAAAATATAGCAACCGAGTTGCACTTTCTCCGACCACAACTCGTATTCTAACTGCAAGTGTCCGGGCTCCGGCTTTCCTGTCAGCGTCAAGTTGCGGGTGAAGTTGCGGAGTCGCAACTGTTCGGGAGTCGCCAGCGATTCGCCCTGAAGCCAATAACGGCTCAGGCCGTACATTCCTCGTTCCCAGCAGTGGCGGTAACTGTATTTGCCGTTTCCTTGCATGGTCATAATGACTCGATAGGGCGAAACTTCTAGCCAGAGCAACCGGGGTTTTGTAGTTGGGGGCAAGATTGTAACTTGCTCGGCAGATTCGTCGGAGCCGTCGGAAAATTGGCGATCGATTATTGCTGGTTCGTGCAGCAACAAGTGAAAGCGATCCTGGTCTTTTTGATAAAGCGTACCAGCGGTTTCAACAACTGACCACAATGGTAAATCTGTGGATACCAGCGATAAACTTACAGGCTTGCGGTGATGGGTCAGCATAAATAAAAGTTTAGGAGTTGTTGTGGATCGGGTGGTTTGAGATTTGAGATTTTAGACTTTAGATTTTAGATTGGCTGGCTTCCAAATTCCGGAGCTTTTGCTTAAAAAAATGAAAAATCTACAACTCGCAATCGAAAATCTAAAATTGTTTAGTCACAATTCAATCATCTGGTCGATAACTGAGAGCTGGACATGAAATCTAAGCAAATACACGGATAATATTTGTGAAATTAATGTGAAATCCGTGCCGTTGCGTCCGCACTCCCGTGTCATCGAAAACTGACAGCGCAGTCTCCGGGCGAGTTTAATCAGCCTTTAAGTTAACCGGACACATTGGGAAAAAAACCGCAGGCCGTACAAAAGACAACTGACTTAGGACTGGGAAAAAGGTAGGATAGCTAACGCCATCCAATCCTAGTTTATCTCAATGCAAGCTGACATTATCACTACTACGCTTCTTGACAAAAGCCAAACTTTAAGCATTCAAAAACCTGCCTCGGGCTTGTCGCTGGTGGGGAGGATTCGAGTGCCAGGGGATAAGTCGATTTCTCACCGAGCTTTGATGTTGGGCGCGATCGCCCAAGGTAAAACTACAATTGAGGGACTACTCCTAGGAGAAGACCCCCGCAGCACGGCTAAATGTTTCTCGCTCCTCGGAGCCAAAGTTTCTGAACTCAACGCGGAACGGGTGACAGTCACGGGTGTCGGAATTGGCGAGTTAGAGGAGCCTGTGGAAGTCTTGGATGCGGGTAATTCCGGCACGACGATGCGGCTGATGTTGGGAATTTTAGCGTCTCATCCGGGGCGTTTTTATGCAGTAACGGGTGACAGTTCTTTGCGATCGCGCCCCATGTCGCGCGTCATTAAACCCCTGCAACAAATGGGAGCGCAAATTTGGGGTCGAAAAAGCAATTCTTTAGCTCCCTTAGCGATACTGGGACAGCAGTTAAAACCGATTCACTACCATTCTCCGATCGCCTCGGCTCAAGTTAAATCTTGCATTTTGCTCGCCGGTTTGATGGCCAGCGGAGAAACTACAGTCACAGAACCCGCTCTGTCGCGGGATCACAGCGAGCGGATGCTGCGAGCGTTTGGAGCCCAATTGAGCGTCGATCCAGAAACTTGTAGCGTGACAGTAACTGGGCCGACACAACTGCAAGGGCAGAATGTGATTGTACCGGGGGATATTAGTTCGGCGGCATTTTGGCTAGTTGCTGGGGCGATCGTCCCGGGTTCGGAACTCGTAGTCGAAAATGTCGGCGTCAACCCAACTCGTACAGGCATTTTGGAAGCTTTGGAAATGATGGGGGCCGACATTGAACTGCAAAATCAGCGAGAGGCGGCTGGGGAACCTGTAGCGGATATTTTGGTTCGCAGTTCCGGCAAATTGCGGGGATGCACCATTGCGGGCGACTTAATTCCCCGACTGATTGACGAAATCCCGATTTTGGCCGTAGCCGCGATCTTTGCGTCCGGTACTACAATAATTCGAGATGCAGCCGAGTTGCGGGTCAAAGAGAGCGATCGGCTGGCCGTGACTGCCGCAGAACTCAACCGCATGGGAGCCCAAATTTCCGAGTTACCCGACGGTTTAGAAATTACCGGGGGAACTCCTTTGATCGGTGCGGATGTAGACAGCTACACCGACCACAGAATAGCGATGAGTTTGGCGATCGCAGCCCTCAACGCCACAGGTATTACTAACATTCACCGGGCAGAAGCTGCTGCTATTTCATACCCCGACTTTACCGCCACTTTACAACAAGTTTGCCATCCAAATTGAGAGCGGGAGAGTGAGAGAGAGGGAGAGGGAGGAGTGGGAGAAGTGGGAGATTAGGAGATGAGAGAGTGGTAAAAATCCTCTTTCTTCCTTTTTCCTGACATCCGTTACATCCCGTACAGTGATCGTTGCCAAACTTCCCTCTTCCTTCAATATCCGTTTAAGAATCTCTACCTACAACTTGTTCTTTTAAAGAATCAATTTCCGTTAACAACTCTTGGCGATTAGAAGCCTTGAGCAGATAGCGGTAAACAAACCAACCCGTATATCCCATGCCAATTAACTCAAAAACTGGAGCTACCAAAGGGACATCATTAAGAGCACCTAAAACTCCCAGCATTACCTTAATACTAATACCGCCTGCCAGAATTAAACCAACAGTTATGAGGGGCTTTTGGTAGTCAGCAAAAAAATTAGAGAGATAGGCTGGAAGTTCCGACAAAATTGTAATAACTTGGTCTTTAATATCTTGGAACTGGCCCGCCGTTGTTTCTGTGGTTGTCACTGTAGTCATGACCCCCGGTTTGTCCTCCACCAGATCTACTGTCACGACTTCAGTGATTGTTTGTGTCTCGTCCGAAAAGTTAGCTTGTGTCATTGAATACTTCCTCCGTTGTCAGGTAAAATTGCAGGCTGTGAATTGCTGCCAGTATAATTCTCCGGCAATTAGCACAGCATCCGCGCTGCAGGGACTAATTGATGAGACTAAAGCAGAGTTTCACAAATTGCAAGCAAAAATAACGATATGACTTGATTTTAAACAATTGCGTTCGCTGCCAAATCGGTCTTTTGACTCATTTTTTCACTTGATCGAGGTCGATTTGATTCGGGCAAGGGCGTCCTTGTTCAAAGTCGGTGATATTGCCGATCGTGGTTTCGGCGATATTTTTCAAAGCTTCCTCGGTGAAAAAAGCTTGGTGTCCGGTAATCAGGACGTTTGGAAAAGTCAGCAAACGCTGAAAAACGTCGTCTTGAATGACGTGATTTGACAAATCCTCAAAAAACAGGTCCGTCTCTTGTTCGTAAACATCTAAGCCGAGGTAGCCAATTATACCAGATTTCAGTGCTTTGGTGACAGCTTTAGTGTCAATCAACTGACCGCGGCTGGTATTGATCAGCATCATCCCTGGTTTCATTTGCTCGATCGCCTCTGCACCGATTAAATGGTAAGTTTCCGGTATCAGCGGACAGTGGAGGCTGACAATATCAGAGGTGGCGAACAGTTCCGGGAGTGCGCCGTATTCCATGCCTAGGGCGAGGCAATCTGGGTTTTGGTAAACATCGTATCCCAGCAGGCGACACCCGAATCCGTGCAGAATTTGGGCAGTAATTGCGCCAATTCTCCCTGTTCCGACGATGCCCACCGTTTTACCGTGGAGGTCAAAACCCAACAGGCCATCTAGGGCAAAATTGCCTTCGCGGACGCGGTTGTAGGCGCGGTGGATTTTGCGGTTGAGGGACAAAATCATCGCCACTGCGTGTTCGGCGACGGCGTAGGGAGAATAAGCGGGAACTCGCAGCAGAGTTAAGTCTAAATCGCGGGCTACTGCTAAATCGACGTGATTGAATCCGGCCGATCGCAGCGCCAGCAAGCGCACACCATTTTGGGCGATCGCCCGCAGCGTTTTTGCGTCCAAAGTGTCGTTAACGAACGCGCAGACCGCCGGAAATCCCGCAGTTAACACGCTCGTTTCCAGGTTCAGGCGCGGTTCAAAAAACACCAACTCGTGTTGGCCAGCGTTGGCTGCTTCTAAAAAAGTGCGATCGTAGGATTTCGTGCTGAATACAGCTACCTTCATGATTTTTGCCTGCAAATTCAGTAATAGTTAGCAATTCTTTCCAGATTAACTCTCTTTCCCCACCAAAACTCCCTAACCCAAAAAAACAATTTCCCTGAGAAATTTGGAGTTTCCCAACGAAAGCATCTATAAAAAAAGCTAATTTTTGGCATTACGAATGAAAATTTAATAACTTAAGCAATTGCTCGTTACTTTCGCTTTGCCTGGTAATGCAGATTCGGAGGCTCAGCCTCCTTTGATCTCGCAACTTACAGTCTGATGTTGTAGCACTCTACAAACAAATCACCGATTACCAATCTGGCGGCAAATTATAACTTTCAAGAGTTGATTTGTCTTTCATCAAATCTTCAGTGTCTCTGTCAATTTTAATCTCACCATCCGCCAAAATTAACGCCCTTTGAGTCGTTTTTCCGATCCAATTCAAATCGTGGGATGCGATTAAAATTACCTCGATCGGCAATTGCGACAAAACTTTAGCCAAACGCCTGCGCCACGAGGGGTCTAGTCCGTTCGTCGGCTCGTCTAAGATTAAAATTGCAGGCTTTAATGCTAAAATTGCTGCCAAGGCTGCTAACCTTCTTTGACCCCCGGAAAGTTCGTGGGCCGAACGGTTGGCAAATTCGACTAAGCCGAATTCGTCTAATAAATCTAAAGCTCGATCGCGCGCTTCCCCAAGCGACACTCCATAATTGCGCGGCCCGAACGTCACATCCTCTAAAATAGTCGGCATAAATAGCTGGTCGTTAGCATCTTGAAAACAAAATCCTATTTGCTTCCGCGCTTGCGATAAAGTCGCCTGTTCCAGCTTTGTTCCCTGCACTCTAATCTCGCCGGATTGAGGCATTTTTAAGCCGATTAAATTTTCGAGTAAGGTGCTTTTTCCAGCCCCTGTTAAACCCATTAAACCAACTCTTTCTCCGGGTTGCAAATTAAAGGATATTCCCCGCAATACTGGTTTTTGCTGGGGATAGCTGAATACTAGGTCTTGCACTTCAATGGTTGGCGGTGATTTGAGATTAGTCAATTTTTATTTGCCTCGATTTTAGGATTAAGAGTTTTTAACCGCAGAGGGCGCAGAGAACGCAGAGAGGGGAGGGGATAAGGAAAAAGATAGAGGGATGAATTAATCAATTTCCTATGCCCTATGCCCAATTACCGTAAGAAGCTATTGTTAATCCCGCTGCGGTTAAAATTGCGAGTGTCAGCCACAGTCGCTGTTTTGGTGTTGATTGTGATTCGGTGGGTAAACTTCCTTGATAGCCACGAATCATCATGGCTGCGTGTACTCTTTCTGCGCGATCGAGACTTCGCAAATAAAGCGCTCCGATCATGGAAGCACTGGCGTAGCGCAACCATCCTGCTGTACCAGATAAGCCTCGGAGTTGCGCGGATCTTTTCATGCGGTTGACTTCGGACAGCAAGATTTCTAAGTATTGTCCCGCTAAAAGAACTATCTCTTGCAAACCTGCTGGTAGGGGTAATCCTTTGAGGGCGATTCCGAAACTGTGGGGCGGCAAAGTTAGCAGAAAACTGTTCATAATTAGCAGGCAAATTAGGGAACGCAGCAACAGAAAACTGGCACGTTCCCAACCTTGCGGCAATACTAACAATGACAGAAAAATTAATTCGGCTCCTAACAGTTGTACTAGCGTTCGCAGGGGCGCTCTCAGCCAAAACGACCAAATAAGTGCGATCGCCCCATAAATCCCCAGCCACAGCCAAGCGCCAGTCTTCATAAAACCAATGCCGATTACAATTATCAGAGATAACCGCAATCGAAAAGGTATCGAGAGTTTAAGCATCTTTCGGTTTGACTAATTGAGCAATACCAAAGGCTGCACCGAAGCAGGTGGCCGCTCCCACAACTCCAGCAATGCTAGTACCTATCGGCTGTTCTTCTAATCCTTTAACTGTGTAATCTGCTAAAGGAGTAGGATTTTCGATCGCTACAGCTTCTTTCTCTTTAAAGCCATAATTTTCGGCTACCGATTCTAACCCGTCAGGCCAACTTGAAGCGAACAGCGAAAGCACCCCCGAAATTAATAAAACCCCGATTACTGGC
This sequence comes from Microcoleus sp. N9_A2, assembly GCF_036701775.1. Taxonomy (NCBI): domain Bacteria; kingdom Bacillati; phylum Cyanobacteriota; class Cyanophyceae; order Oscillatoriales; family Microcoleaceae; genus Microcoleus; species Microcoleus sp. N9_A2. The sequence continues at coordinate 102,122 of NZ_JAUBRH010000015.1, forward strand.
ACTACCCATTTTTGCAATTGCGGCTGTTCTCCCGGCAGTAAATCCGGCCGTACTTTGACTAGATAAGTTAAAACTGCACCTGTAATTACCCCTTCGCCAATGCCAATTAAAATATGTATGCCTACCATTGCTGGCAATGCGATATTCAGCGCTACTGTACCAGAAATTGCCAGTTGGATCGCCACACAAATAGAAGCAGCAACGATGCTGAGGGCGGCGGCAATACCCGCAGCTATGGGCAAGCGATTTCTGGAACCTCCCAAGAGTTGCTGCAACGGCTGCAACAGCCACCAGCCCACCCAAATGCCAACGAGCCCCATGTTAAAAATATTCGCACCCAAGGCGGTGATGCCCCCGTCGGCAAACAAGACGCTTTGAATGATAAAAACGGTGCTCATCGCCAAAGTTGCCGCCCAAGGGCTCCCCAAAACCACAGATGCCAGCGCCCCTCCCAACAAGTGTCCGCTGGTGCCGCCGGCTACGGGAAAGTTGATCATCTGGGCTGCAAACACGAAAGCTGTAGTTAAGCCCATGATTGGGGCTTGCCGCGAGCCCAGACTGGTGCGGGTTCGACTTAGGGCAACTGCAATTACTGCTGCACTTGCTATGCCAGTGGCAATGGCTACGGGCGGTGAAAGAAAACCATCAGGTATGTGCATAGATCTATCCCAAACAATTGAACTCCCAACCCTTTAGTCAACTATTTTTTACAAAAATTTACCATCCCCTCTGGGGGTATTGGTGCGGGGGAGCGATGCTCTTCGTTAGCGGGCAATTCGTGGCGGGCGATCGCTTATTTTATATAGATTACCGCCTCAAAGGCAGAATTTTGAGGATGAGAAATTTTATATTAAATAATCCTGAAGAATTATTGGGATATTTTACCTAGCACCCCCACATTGAAGCTTTTTGATAAGAATTATCAATATTTGTTTACAGATTCAACTGCAAAATTGTATTCACCGTCAAGCTCAAGCAAGAATATTAAAAAAACATAAATAATACACTGAAAATATCTCATTGGTTTTATTCTCAACTCCTGAGAATAAATAGCGTTAAGTTTTTGACGACCGCAGCAGTGAAATTAGCAGATAGCTAGTCACAGCCAAAGTATTGCGTGTTCGAGAAACTAAAAAGTCCGAATTATTGCTAGTCAATATAATTACCAGTAGGTTTGCGGTTGTCGATCGCACATTGGCGCGATCGGCTTTGCCCGCAGGAGCTGCATTATCAAGAAACTCAAAATACTAATGCGCTTATTCTCAAGTAATTTTCCGCACAACCTACAGGATATTTGCCAGTGGTGCAACACCCAAGACTCAACTACCGATTTACTTCCATCTGAATTTTCCAAATAGTTAGATATCGCTCAAATTTCACTCTCACAAAAGTTACTCTGGGGTGGCAGCATGGTGAGCGGACTAGGTGTTGATAAAATTCGCGCTTTGTCGTTATTAGTTAGCGGTTAATTATTAATTACCATTTTCAACAGATGAATCAGATCACCAGATAATTTTCACGCAAAAATTATGCAAATTGTGAACCTTATTTTTCTGGATTTTTGCTTTATTGGTTGCTTGCAGAGCTATGTCCTGGCATCCTCTATTCCCCTATTAGCCATGAACTTAAGTAATGTGAAATTTGATTTATGGAGACAAAAAATAAGCCACTCCCGGCGAGGAAGATGCACAAGTTTGTTTGGGTTTGTGTAGGAGTTTTTACCCTATTTATTGAAACTTATCCAATTGCAATCTTTCGGCAACACAAAAAGAAAACTTTCGCGGTATTTACGTCAAGTCTATGACAATCGAGTGGAAAAATCCTTCTGACGCACCAGCAGATGTTAATGCTGTTGCGAATAAGCCGACGGAATCTGCTATTGCAAGTAGCAGCGGTAAGGTTCTGGCTGCAAATAGTTCTAATTGAGCTGTTTACAGCCACAAAAAGCTGCCTGACAAGTAGGTTGATGTTGCACCTTTTACTAATAAGTAAACTGAATCGGCTATTGCGAGTAGCCGTACAAAGAAGACTGTGCAAGTTTTGCCTGTATCAGCAAGCAAGGAGTTCAGGCGGTCAATGGGACTAATTAGACAGCAGAAATTACGGATCGGGCAAAGTTAGAGGAGTTAATTCTGAAACTGTACGATCGTCGCATCGATCGAAGTTGGCAAGCTAGCCCTACATTCAACTCAAAATCTAGTCGATCGGGTCAGCGTCAGTCAAGATGGGGCGATCGACAATTTCGAGCCCCTCAATCAACCAGCCAAGGATTATACCCAAGAAACTCCTTTGCCAAATCTGCTCAAATCTTCCGAAACTAGCAGCAACAGTGCAGCACCCGTGGCTAAGTTTACTGTAGTGTTTGCTCCTATTGGAACCTTAGAAGTTAACCCGTAACTCACATAGAACATCTATCCGGTAAGGTGCGCCATCAGCACCTTATTTTAAATTTTTAACTTAAATGTGATATTATAAACAGCGCCCTCTAAGGCCTGCTACTTCTAAAACAACAAATGAAAGAACTTGACGAGAAAAAAACCCAGGAACTGCTATGCACCATCATGGAATGGGAACTTGCAGGTGTCGTGCGCTATACCCACTATTCACTAATGGTGACAGGGCCAAACCGGATTCCCATCGTGCAGTTTTTTAAAGCACAAGCAACGGAATCCTTACTCCACGCCCAACAAGCAGGAGAAATTCTCACCGGTTTAGAGGGGCATCCCAGTCAGAAAATTGCTCCCATCGAAGAAACCTACAAACACTCTGTGAAAGACTTATTGGAAGAAAGTTTAAATCACGAGAAAAAAGCGCTTAAAAAGTATAAATCTTTCCTTGAAGTTGTGACTGACTCCAGCGTTTATTTGGAAGAATATGCCCGCAATCTGATTGGACAAGAAGAATTGCACCAAGTAGAATTGAAAAAAATGCTGCGGGATTATAGTTGATTTAATCATTGGTTATTGGTTATTGGTTAGTGGTGAGTTGTTATTTCCAATGACCAATGACCAATGCCTCATGCCCATGCCCCATCCCCCATGCCCCATGATTATAAAAAATGAATTTTAGCGAAGCGGTACCGACTTTTGTAATTACCCTGCGCGAAGGCGTAGAAGCCGCCTTAGTCGTCGGAATAGTCCTAGCTTGCTTGAAAAAAGCGGAGCAAAGCAATCTCAATTCCTGGGTTTATGCAGGTGTCGGAGCCGGCATTGCTGCTAGCGGTTTTGTAGGTGTATTGTTTAATGGATTGCTCGCCGCACTATCAACATCTAATCAGCCTTACGCACCGGCAATTAAACAGCTACTAGAAGGTGTGTTGGGAATTGTGGCGATCGCCATGCTAAGCTGGATGCTAATTTGGATGACTCAGCAAGCCCGCTTTCTCAAAGCAGAAGTGGAAGGAGCAGTTACAGCAGCTTTGACAGAAAATACTCAAGCTGGTTGGGGCGTGTTCGGCTTAATTTTTATCGCCGTACTTCGCGAAGGTTTTGAAACAGTTATATTTGTCAGCGCTCAATTTCAACAAGGTTTAAGTCCGGCTTTAGGTGCTTTAGGCGGTTTGATTGGGGCTGCGATATTTGGCGCGCTGCTGTTTAAGTGGGGTATCAAAATTGATATCCGCCAGTTTTTCAAGTTTATGGGGATTTTGTTGCTGTTAATTGTTGCGGGTTTAGCAGTATCTGCACTGAAACATTTTGACCAAGCGGCTGCCATTTTGTCGCAGATGGATAGTAAATATGCAGCGCTTTGTGTTTATTTCGATCGCACTTCACAAATTCACTCTTGTATTTTAGGGCCGCTGGTGTGGAATGCAGAAGCAGTTTTGCCCGATCGGCAATTTCCGGGAGTTTTTCTCAAAGCACTATTTGGATACAGAGATCGACTTTATCTCATCCAAGCAGCAGTTTACATCACATTTTTAGCAACAATCGGCAATCTTTATTTCCAAAAACTAGGCGCTAAACCAACCGTTTCGGGCAACAACACTCAGCCTGCTCAAAACACAAATATCGCCCCATAGTTGTCAACCCTGTACCTGCCCGCCCGCCCAGAATCTTCTCTAAAACCTCAAATCGCCGGAAAAATTCCTCTTCCGAAGTCTCGCCCGCACGCAGATATCCTGCTGCAGGCCAGATTTTTGGCGATCAAGCTTTCTGATAGACTCCCTTAGCGCTTACAATTAGTACAAGAATATTTACACAGCTCAAAAAGTTCTTAATCAACCTTATAATCCTTAATGAAGCTTAAAATTAAAAAATTGTTCGTTAAAGTTACCTGGAACCCCCAGAAGGCTGTAGGCTCTGCCATTCGGTTAGCGGTGAGATAAATAATGATGCCTCGGATACTTGTTATTGATGATGACGCGGCGATCGCCGAACTGGTAGCCGTCAACCTAGAAATGGCTGGCTACGAAGTCACCCAGGCAGAAGACGGCATCAAAGGTCAGGCACTGGCAATACAACTGCTGCCAGATCTGATCGTCCTAGACCTGATGTTGCCTAGAGTAGACGGATTCACAGTATGCCAGCGTTTGCGGAGGGACGATCGCACATCCGACATACCCGTCTTGATGTTGACAGCCTTAAGTCAAACTCAAGACAAAGTAGAAGGCTTCAACTCCGGCGCCGACGACTACCTGACCAAACCCTTTGAACTAGAAGAAATGCTAGCGCGAGTGCGAGCCCTGCTGAGGCGCACAGACCGCATCCCCCAAGCAGCCAAACACTCCGAAATCCTGAATTACGGCCCGCTGACCCTCGTCCCCGAAAGGTTTGAAGCTGTTTGGTACGTTAATACCGTCAAACTGACTCACCTAGAGTTCGAGTTGCTGCACTGCTTGCTGCAGCGCCACGGTCAAACAGTCTCTCCCAGCGAAATCCTCAAAGAAGTGTGGGGCTACGACCCAGACGACGACATCGAAACAATTCGCGTACACATCAGACACCTGAGAACCAAGATGGAACCCGACCCCCGCCATCCTCGGTACATCAAAACCGTATACGGGGCGGGTTATTGCCTCGAATTGCCCAACAACGAGCAAGTCGCCGAGGAAGCCAAATCTTCTGCTTGAAGGGGTGCGCCAGATTCCACAATCCGTTAAAAATTTCGATAGAAAAGCCTGAGAGCAAACGCTCTCAGGCTTTGTGGTTTGGAGTTTGAGTTGAATATGCCGACAAGTAGCCATTTATTCTATTAATTGAGAAAAAACAATCCCGCACCGTCTTTTAGTCCCACTTCGATCGAAGCTTACCCAGAAGAAAGTACCGGATTTGTTCTGCCACCTTGTCTTTTCCGAGAGGATGAGATAGCTACTTAAACAACAATAAGCTTAGTAAAACTATTTGTCAATAAAAGTTTTAAATTAGATCTAATCTTTATTTTTTCCAATCACGGGCAAACTTGCCGTCAAGCCTAGAAACCAGTCATAGGCTTGATTTGACGATATTTTACACCGTTGTGTTACATATCTTAACCAAATTAAGTGAAAAACTTTATCAAAAAGCCCTTGACGAAACTTCTAAAATTGTTGATTATCTATATCAATAAGCCGCAAGCGCTTAAAACTCAACTGACATCTTTCACAAGAGGTAAATCGCCCCGTGACAAGCATGGCCAAAAAATCCTTCCCAGCCGAAGGAGAAACCTTTCCCTGGTGGGCCGGCAACGCCCGCTTAATCAACCTTTCCGGTCGTTTGCTAGGCGCCCACGTCGCCCAAGCCGGCCTCATCGTCCTCTGGGCGGGAGCTTATACCCTATTTGAGCTTTCCCGTTTCAACCCAGAATTTCCCATGTACGAACAAGGCTTAATCCTGTTGCCAAACCTAGCCCGACTCGGCTTTGGAGTTGGTGCCGGAGGCAAAATTGTCGATACTTATCCGTACTTTCAGATTGGTGTAATTCACCTAATTAGCTCAGCCTTTCTCGGCTTCGGCGGCATCTTTCATTCCCTCAAAGGGCCCGCCACCCTCGAAGAAAAAACTCCTTTCTTCGGCTACAGATGGGAAGACGCAGATAAAATGACCACCATCTTGGGCATCCACCTAGTTTTGCTTGGTGTCGGTGCCTTGTTGTTGGTGGCCAAAGCTATGTATTTCGGTGGTTTGTATGATACCACGATCGGGCAAGTGCGGGTAATTTCGGAACCCACTTTCAATCCCGCCGTGATTTTCGGCTACCTGTTCGGTGCAGGTGGCACGCACTGGCTCGCCTCTGTTGACAATCTCGAAGATGTTGTCGGCGGACATATGTGGGTAGGAATCCTTTGCATTGTCGGCGGCCTCTGGCACATTCGCACTCAACCTTTTGATTGGGCAAAACGCCTGTTCATCTGGTCAGGAGAAGCTTACCTCTCCTACAGTCTCGGTGCCTTAGCCTTAATGGGTTTCATCGCAGCCTACTTTGTTTCAGTCAATACCATCGCTTACCCAGAGGAATTCTACGGGCCAACCTTGAAAATTGGCTTCGAGCAGTTCCCCTACTTTCACAGCGAAGGAATGCTGACCTCCCGCGTCTGGTTGGCTAACACCCACTTCTGGCTCGCCTTCTTCGTTCTGCAAGGGCATTTCTGGCACGCTTTGCGATCGGCAGGATTTGATTTCCGCAAAGGCAAAGTCGTGCAAGCAATGCGCGAAGACATCCAGCCCGAAGGAAATAAAGTTGCAGCCAGTCCAGCCAGTTAACCGCATCAGGAGGAAAGCGAAAATGCAAGCAATAACAGATCAGAATTTAATTTCAGAGCCGGAAAACTCAGAAAACGAGTACGGCTGGTGGGCCGGTAACGCCCGCTTCACTAACCTTTCAGGACGAATTTTGGGAGCTCACGTCGCTCACGCCGGTTTGATCGTACTCTGGGCCGGGGCAATGACTCTGTTTGAACTTTCAAACTTTAACCCAGAGTTGCCGATGTACAACCAAGGTTTAATCCTGCTGCCGCATTTGGCAAGTTTGGGTTTGGGAGTAGGGCCTGGCGGTCAAATTGTTGATACCTATCCCTATTTTGCGATCGGAGTTGTGCATCTAATTAGTTCCGCAGTTCTCGGTGCCGGCGGCCTTTACCATTCCTTGCTCGGCCCGAAAGTATTGCCGCAAAACAAAACATTCTTTGGTTCCTTCGGCTACGACTGGGAAGACAAAGACAAAATGACAACCATCATCGGCATTCACCTATTGCTATTAGGTGCAGGTGCTTGGTTGTTGGTGGCAAAAGCCTTATTTTGGGGCGGTCTTTACGATCCCCACGTTGCTGACGTGCGGATAATTAGCGAACCAACCCTCAATCCCGCCCGCATTTTCAGCTATCTTTTACCAGTGCGCGGCCCGGAAGGCATGGCAGCAGTTGACAACTTAGAAGATGTTGTCGGCGGTCACATTTATGTTGGCTTGCTCTGCATTCTTGGCGGTTTCTGGCATATCTTCACCAAGCCTTTTGCTTGGGCCCAGCGAGTGCTGTTTTGGTCTGGCGAAGCTTACCTTTCTTACAGTTTGGGCGCTCTGGCTTATATGGGCTTTTTGGCCGCCTACTTTGTGACCGTAAATGACACTGTTTATCCAGAGGTTTTCTACGGCCCGGTGGGTTTGAGCGGCCCGGATGCAGCGGTTGTTTCTTCGCGGACTTGGCTGGCAACAAGCCATTTTGTGTTAGCGATTTTGGCGCTTTCGGGTCACATCTGGCACGCGCTGCGCGTTCGCACGAAGGCGGCGGGGTTTGATTTTCGATCGGGCGAATTTGTAACTGCAACTGCTAGCAAGGTTGAAAAATCCGGTCAGATGCAAGCTCAACCTGCGGCAGCAACAGCAGTTAGTTTTTCCGATGTGACTGTAACTTTTTTGCGAAATTTGCCGATTTACCGCAAGGGATTGTCTCCCATAGTCCGGGGATTGGAAGTTAGCTTGGCTCACGGCTATTTCCTAGTAGGAGCTTTTGCAGTATTGCTGCCTTTGCAAGAAAAAGGTTTAGCACCGCTGGCAGCATTGCTGGTAACTCTGGCATTGGTGTTGATTCTGTCAACGGGTCTTTCGATTTACGAGAATCGGAAGATTGAAGCAGGTAAAGTTCTTTACTGGCACAAAACGCCTGAAGATTGGAGTTTATTCCGGGGCGGTTTGGTAATGGGCGGTACCAGCGGAGCATTCCTTGCCTATTTGCTGTTAGATAATTTTGCTGGCATTGATGCAATCTTCCGGGGGGTTGTGAACTGAAATAAAAACGGTTTGTAGTGCGGAATTAATTCCGCACTGCGAAAAACTAAATAACCGGGTTTCTGTCCGCTACTTGCGGCACTAATACCTTCAAGAAATCCGGTTTTTTCTCAAGTCATAGCTAAATTTCTGTCAAATTATACCTGAGCCGTAGGACTTAAACACTCCTGGACTCACTCCCACCAAAGAAACTGGGTTTTTACCGAATCTACGGATGACCACAAGTCTTTTCGTAAAAACCCCGGTTTCTGAACCTTCATTCGTAAGTCTTATTCAAATTTTGCCGATTTCAAAAAACTCTGCAAAAAATGTGAATGGCAACAAGATTCAAGTTAAAAATTGCCCAGATATTAATTTTGCGAGGGAAATAACTGTGACAATTGCTAGCATTAACGGCTTGGGAAAGGATGAAGCGAATTTTAATTTTTGGGTTGGTAATGCCCGCCTAAATGCACAATTTTTCTTGGGTGTAACAGCGCTTGCCGGTCACATCTGGCACGCTTGTCGCGCCCGCCTTAATAGAAACTGAATGCAGTTTAATCAAGATAAGCAAGAAACAAAGTTGAAGTTTCTTGCTTAAACTTCATCAGTTCTGGATTTGTAGGTACCAAGAGAGAAAATTAGTCTATGACTGTTTTTATGTGCTGTTTTTGTATCGTAACTGTGATGGTTATGTTTTTGTGGAGTGTTTCGGTAGCGCTGCGCGAAGGAGTTTATCAACTCCGGCGCTTGCACCAAATTCCCTGTGCGGATTGCGAGTTTTTTACTAATGACTACCGTCTCAAGTGTACGGTGCGGCCGTGCGTTGCTTGTACTGAAAATGCGATCGGCTGTACTGACTTTGAACCAAAGACTTATTTTGCCAATTCTTGCCAGCAACATTGCTCTAGGGCTCACAAAGATTATGCAGAAAAACAGACCACTAATCCTTCTCTTCCACCTTTAGCAACCGGAATTAGGATCTAGTAAATTCCCCCTAACACAGGGGAAATTATAACAATTATTGGGACAAATTTGCTATGAATCTATACAGCGCTAACTCACTCAAAGTCGAACTCAACCAGAGAGGCTGCCGCCTGACTCCCCAGCGAGAAACTATTTTGAGTGTCTTTCAAAATCTGCGGCAAGGCAATCATTTAAGTGCCGAAGAATTATACAAGACTTTGCAGAATCAAGGAGAAACAATTGGCTTGTCTACTGTCTATAGAACGCTGCATTTATTAGCAAGAATTGGGATTTTGCGTGAATTAGAATTAGCAGAAGGACACAAACATTACGAATTGAATTTGCCGGAATTGCACCACCACCACCATCTGGTTTGCATTCAGTGTCACAAAACCTTTGAATTTAGCGATGAATCGATTTTAAAAGTTGGCAAAAAGCAAGTTGACAAAGCTGGTGTTGAACTGCTTGACTGTCAATTAACTGTGCGTGCTGTGTGTTTGGAAGCGCTTCGGGAGGGATGGCCTTCTTTGCTGCCGAGCAGTTGGTCATGTCCGCGATATCATTCGGAAATTGAGGAGGAAATTAGTTGAGTCGGATGAAATACACTTCGGTAATGGGGAATTAGTAATTGGTAATTGGTAATTGGTAACTCAGGTACGGCAATAGCGTTGCAAGGAATGTTAGCGAAGTGATTCGTCAGAAAGCAATCTCACGCCTTCAAAACTTGCCGTCTTTCCCTTCCTCTTAATAGCGTTGCAAGGAATTTAACAGTTGACAGTTGACAGTTGACTTCGGAGTGCGAAGTTTTTAGGCAGGGGATTTAAGCCCCTGCCTAAAAACAATCCACCTAAAGGTGGGGGCTTAAATCCGCTGTGCTTTGGTTAGCGAAGTGATTCTTCAGAAAGCAATCTCACACCTTCAAAACTTGCCGCCTTCCACTTCCCCTTCCGCTTCCGCTTCCGCTTCCCCTTGCATCAAGCAACCTCAGAATCGCAACGTTGGTGTTCCATCCGAAATATGTTAGCGTACAAACTAGCAACAATTTGTTTACCTTCCTGCGTCAACTGCAAGTAACCGAGAGATTCGCTGATGTGAGGATAAATGCCGCTCCAGTAAAACTTAGAGTAGCTTTGCAGCAAGTCGCCCGGATGTCGGTAGCCCAAAATTTTAGTAGCACCGCTTTCTTCCAACTCGTAAAATAGCGCGCCAATTTTCTGCAAATATTGCGGGTTGCTGAGCTGACCTATCAAGTCAGCACCGCGCACTAAACTAGAGTAATTAACTGCATCCTCGTCAGTGTTACCGTCAAGCACCGAGAAACGAGTCTGTTCTATGTTCTGCTTAATTATCTCAGCATTAATTAGCTTGTGGTTGCCGAAGCGCTCGTCAATGAACAATTTAGCTCTGTCAACTCGGTAAGGAGCTAGGCTAGCCGCTGTTGCACCGGGAGCAAGTGCAATTCTCATACCATCTTTTCCAGTAGCATACAATCCTTCTGATTCTTGGTCTTGCCGGCAAACTCCTTTGACATATCCGATGTCTTGGCACAGCAAAGAAATGATGAAGTGCAGCCAATCTTCGCAGGAAACTCCGCCCTTGCGAATGTGTTTTCCCCGCAAGATTTCTTGACCGACTAAGCTAATGCAAATGGCGTGTTCTACATTGTGATAAAGAGCGTCGCTGTTGGCGATGTTTTCTAACGCCATTGCCCCCACCCAGGCAATAATGTCAGCATAGTCTGATTTGTAGCCTCCGTAAGTGCGGCTGTACCCGTTCTGAAGTTGTTCGATGAAAGCCTCGATCAGCAGTTCTGTAGAATTAAACATACCCTGTCCTTTTACCTTAATATTTCCTTTTAAGAGCGGTGCATCTATTGGGGAGTCCTTTAATTTTATGGATGAGATTTTAGCTCACAACTCATGCACCCCGTGTGCGTTATGCTCTGTGGGTGCCAAGTGGGTGGCAATCTCAAAACTCATTGACGCAGCTACGCCCGGGGAGTCGCCAAGCAATCTCGCGCCCTGACTCAAAATTCCCAAGTAACTCAGTCCATCACTGACACCCATCCCCGCCGTACTGCATACAGCAGCCTGCTGACAATTTTTCTATCCTCTGAACTTTTTAAACTGTGAGAATTAATTGCGTATTGGATTTGCTGGAACACAGTCCGATCGATCTTACCGGATTTCCAAATGTTCAAGTAAAGTTCGGAAATTTTATATTCAGGAATATAAGCTTTGGTTGTCATCTGCCGTCAACTCAATGTATATTTCTTATTATCCGGCAATTTTAGATAACTTTATGTGATATCGATCGGCTATAGACTGTGATGCGATCGCAGGCTGAAGTTAATGCGCCTCTCCTAATAATGGTAATTTGATCGATGGTAATTTGATCAAAAAAGCGCGATATTGCGATCGTCATAAATTTTGCTGACGGCTGTGACAATCATCATAGTTGCGCCTAAATTATAGGATGTCACATACCATTCGCCCGTTGCGCTCGCCCCCTCCCAACTTGCAGCAAGGAAGGAAGTTTGAGTGCTAGTCGCGCAAATTTCTTGCCAAAGAAACACGCGTCGTGTACAATATAGAGTCTGGTATCCTCACTTACCCATAATTATTTTCATTCATCCCGTCCCCCCAGAGGGGAAGGGACTTTCAGTGCGGATACAGCCAAATCACTATATTCAGCAAAAAGCTAGAAATGCCGTAACTCATGCCCACTATTCAGCAACTCATCCGTTCAGCACGGGAACAAACGCAGAAAAAAACCAAATCGCCAGCTCTCAAGAGTTGCCCCCAGCGCCGCGGAGTTTGCACCAGAGTGTACACGACCACCCCGAAAAAACCCAACTCGGCGCTGCGGAAGGTGGCTCGGGTACGGCTGACCTCTGGTTTTGAAGTCACCGCCTACATCCCCGGCATCGGTCACAACTTGCAAGAACACTCGGTAGTAATGATCCGGGGCGGTCGGGTAAAAGATTTGCCCGGAGTTAGATACCACATCATTCGCGGTACATTAGACACGGCCGGTGTGAAAGACCGCAAACAAGGTCGTTCCAAGTACGGGGCCAAGCGTCCTAAAGAGAAAAAATAACACGGGACTCGCCCGATCGCCGGGGATGAGCCAGCAAAAATTAAGTTCGATCGCCGATCTAAAATTTGAACTCACAACCCCAAATTCAATCAATCAAAATCAAAAAACCCCAATAAAACTATGTCTCGCCGCACAGTTATTCAAAAACGTCCAGTTCCGCCAGATCCAACTTACAACAGCCGGTTGGTAAGCATGATGGTGAGACGGATCATGCAGCACGGCAAAAAATCCGTGGCCTCCAGCATCGTCTACGATGCCATGAAAACCATCCAAGAACGCACGGGAGCCGAACCGTTAGACTTGTTTGAAAAAGCAGTCAAAAACGCTACACCCTTGGTAGAAGTCAAAGCCCGCCGGGTAGGTGGCGCCACCTACCAAGTGCCGATGGAAGTGCGTTCCGATCGCGGAACCACCCTCGCCCTGCGCTGGCTGATCAGATTTGCCCGCGCCCGCACCGGCCGCTCAATGGCCGCCAAGTTGGCTAACGAACTGATGGATGCAGCTAACGAAACAGGGAGTGCTATTCGCAAGCGCGAAGAAACTCACCGCATGGCCGAAGCTAACAAGGCTTTTGCTCACTACCGCTACTAACTGCAACATCGGGCATGGAGAAGAGCGCGATCGTTCGGTATAAAAGCATCGGGCGAGAAATTGAAAAGTTTAAGTTTTCAGTGTTGAGATTGCTTCTCTTGGCGCATTTGCCATTCGTGAAGCAAACTTAAAATTCACGCACTCTGTAAATCCTCCATGTCGCATCCTTAATATTTTTGTAAACAAATCTTGCAAAAAGTATTAAAATGTAACAATAAGCTCCAGAGACTGTTGTAAGTGGCTGGGGAGTGCAAAAAAGGGTTTCTGTGTAGTATAGTAGTATTATAACAGCAACACAAGATCAAGGAGATAGCTGTGGCACGTACCGTCCCGCTAGAAAAAACTCGCAACATCGGCATCGCCGCCCACATTGACGCGGGCAAAACAACAACAACGGAAAGAATTCTGTTCTATTCAGGCATGGTTCACAGAATGGGTGAAGTGCACGAGGGAACAGCAGTCACTGACTGGATGGAGCAAGAGCGGGAACGGGGAATCACGATTACTGCCGCTGCTATCACCACCAGTTGGAAAGATTACAAAATCAACATCATCGACACTCCCGGACACGTAGACTTCACGATCGAAGTTGAACGCTCGATGCGAGTGCTCGACGGAGTGATCGCAGTGTTCTGCTCGGTAGGCGGAGTGCAGCCACAATCCGAAACAGTTTGGCGCCAAGCCGATAGGTATCATGTGCCCCGGATTGTGTTCGTCAACAAAATGGATCGCATGGGTGCAAACTTCTACAAAGTTTACGGCCAAATTTGCGATCGCATGAGAGCGAACGCCGTACCAGTCCAAATCCCGATCGGCAGCGAAGAAAACTTCCGGGGAATTGTAGATTTAGTGGAAATGAAAGCCTACATCTACAACAACAACACCGGCACCGATATCGAGGAAATAGAAATCCCCGATGAGGTAAAAGAACTCGCCGCAGAATACCGCACCAAGCTGATCGAGTCCGTAGCAGAAACCAGCGACGCCCTCACGGCAAAATACCTTGAAGGCGAAGAGTTAACAGAAGCGGAAATCCGCTCGGCCCTGCGTGCGGGCACAATCTCCGGGGCGATCGTCCCCATGCTGTGCGGTTCGGCCTTCAAAAACAAAGGCGTTCAGCTTTTGTTGGATGGAGTGATAGACTATCTGCCGTCACCCTTGGAAGTTCCCCCAATTCAAGGACTTCTGCCCAACGGCGAGACAGCAGAGCGCTTTGCCGACGACAACGCCCCCCTGTCAGCTCTGGCGTTCAAAATCATGGCAGACCAGTACGGTCGCCTGACCTTCGTTCGCGTCTACTCCGGTGTCCTCAAAAGCAACACCTACGTCCTCAACTCCACCAAAGACAAAAAAGAGCGAGTTTCTCGCCTAATTGTTCTCAAAGCGGACGAGCGGATAGAAGTAAAGGAACTCCGCGCCGGAGACTTGGGAGCAGTCTTGGGTTTGAAAGACACCTTCACCGGCGATACCATCTGTGAAGAAGGCTCGGAAGTGATTCTGGAGTCCCTGTTTATTCCAGAACCAGTCATCTCAGTGGCTGTCGAACCCAAAACCAAACAAGACATGGAGAAGCTTTCCAAAGCCCTCCAGTCGCTCTCGGAAGAAGACCCCACCTTCCGAGTCAACGTTGACCCAGAAACCAACCAGACAGTCATCGCCGGCATGGGCGAACTGCACCTGGAAATTCTGGTAGACAGAATGCTGCGGGAATTCAAAGTAGAAGCTAACGTGGGTCAGCCGCAAGTAGCCTACCGCGAAACCATTCGCAAAGCCGTCCGCGCCGAAGGTAAATTTATCCGCCAAAGCGGCGGTAAAGGTCAGTACGGTCACGTCGTGATCGAAGTAGAACCCACCGAAGTCGGAACCGGCTTTGAATTTGTCTCCAAAATTGTCGGCGGCACTGTACCGAAAGAGTACATCGGCCCGGCAGAACAAGGGATGAAAGAAGCCTGCGAATCAGGTATTGTAGCAGGATATCCCGTGATCGACCTTAAAGCTACTATGGTAGACGGGTCTTTTCACGACGTAGATTCTTCGGAAATGGCATTTAAGATCGCCGGCTCAATGGCGATCAAAGAAGCCGTGATGAAGGCGTCGCCAGTGCTGCTAGAGCCTATGATGAAAGTAGAGGTAGAAGTTCCCGAAGATTATATCGGGAACGTCATCGGCGACCTCAACTCGCGTCGGGGTCATATCGAAGGTCAAGAGACGGATCAGGGAATTGCCAAAGTTTCTGTCAAGGTTCCCCTAGCAGAAATGTTTGGTTACGCCACCGACATCCGCTCGAAAACCCAAGGTAGAGGCATCTTCACAATGGAATTCAGCCATTACGAAGAAGTGCCGCGAAATGTGGCGGAAGCCATTATCGCGAAAAACAAAGGGAACTAATGATTTTGGATTTTAGATTTTGGATTTTGGATTGAATCCAAAATCTAGAATCTAAAATCTCAAGTCTAAAATCGCTAAAAAAAACAAGGAACAGATCGAGAATGGCACGCGCAAAATTTGAACGGAATAAACCCCACGTAAACATCGGTACGATCGGTCACGTTGACCACGGCAAAACAACTTTGACCGCCGCAATTACGATGACTCTCTCTGCACTAGGTCAAGCAAAGGCTAAGAACTACGCCGACATCGACGCTGCGCCAGAAGAAAAAGCACGGGGTATTACGATTAATACTGCTCACGTCGAATACGAAACCACAGGTCGGCACTATGCCCACGTAGATTGCCCCGGACACGCTGACTATGTGAAAAACATGATCACCGGTGCTGCTCAAATGGACGGCGGCATCCTAGTAGTGTCAGCGGCCGACGGCCCCATGCCTCAAACTCGCGAACACATCCTGCTAGCTAAGCAAGTTGGCGTTCCCAGCTTGGTTGTCTTCTTGAACAAAGAAGACATGGTGGATGACGCTGAACTGTTGGAATTGGTAGAACTGGAAGTTCGCGAACTTTTGAGCTCTTACGATTTTCCTGGCGATGACATCCCCATCGTGACCGGTTCGGGATTGAAAGCTCTCGAAGCGATGCTTGCTAATCCCAAAACCAAGGAGGGCGAGAATGAGTGGGTAGACAAGATTTACAAGCTGATGGAAGCCGTAGATTCTTACATCCCTACCCCAGAACGCGAAGTTGACAAGCCTTTCTTGATGGCAGTTGAAGACGTATTCTCCATTACTGGTCGGGGTACTGTCGCCACAGGCAGGATCGAGCGCGGTACCATCAAAGTCGGCGAAACAGTAGAAGTGGTTGGCATTAAAGACACTCGCAGCACTACCGTGACTGGTGTGGAAATGTTCACCAAGTCCTTGGATGAAGGGTTGGCCGGCGACAACGTGGGTCTACTTCTCCGGGGGATTTTAAAGGCGGATATTGAAAGAGGCATGGTAATTGCCAAGCCAAAATCTATCAGTCCTCACACTCAGTTTGAATCTGAAGTGTACATCCTGAAAAAAGAAGAAGGCGGCCGTCACACGCCCTTTTTCTCGGGCTACCGCCCTCAATTCTACGTCCGCACGACTGACGTAACCGGTACAATCATGCAGTTCACTGCTGATGACGGTTCGGAAGCTGAAATGGTGATGCCCGGTGACCGCATCAAGATGACTGTTGAACTGATCCACCCGATCGCGATCGAGCAAGGAATGCGCTTCGCTATCCGCGAAGGCGGCCGCACCGTCGGTGCCGGCGTTGTTTCCAAAATCCTCAAGTAGGAATCCGATAACAGCTTAAATAGCAGAAAAGCCACCAAATTTAATCAGGCTTTTCTGCTATTTAGTGATTAGTCATTAGTCACGATTCCGCAGTTAGCAGTTAGCCCAAAAAAAACTGCAAATAGACGACAGACAACAGACAACAAACAACAAACTGAACCTCGAAAATTCAAGAAAAAAAATGGCAACAATTCAACAGCAAAAAATTCGCATTCGCCTCAAAGCTTTCGATCGCCGAATTCTAGACGCATCTTGCGAAAAGATTGTAGATACAGCAAATCGGACAGCCGCCACTGCGATCGGCCCGATTCCCCTACCGACAAAACGGCGGATTTATTGCTTGCTGCGATCGCCCCACGTAGACAAAGATTCTCGCGAACACTTTGAAACCCGCACGCACCGCCGCATTATCGACATTCACCAGCCTTCGGCCAAAACAATTGACGCTTTGATGAAACTGGATTTGCCAGCCGGCGTAGATATCGAAGTCAAGCTGTAAATTGATGGATTAGGAAAACGCAGAAAGAAGGAACAATGGAAAGATCGTTGGTTCCTTCTTTTTGCTGAAAGTGCGATCAACAATAGTCATCAGTCAGCAGTCAGTAGTCAGTAGTCATTAGTCAGTAGTCAGTAGTCAGTAGTCATTGGTTTGTAAGTAAATCGCTCCAATTAAAGGTAAATTTTTATAAATTAGGGATAATCAAACAAACGCTGATTTTAAAGTGGGTATCATAGCGTTTGAAATAGTTATTTAAGCAAAAACATAATTTTTATCATTTTAAAGGGGTGACGGCTTAAATAAGCTAGCAGCAGTTGCTGGGAGCATGAGTGATCGCGATCGATAGATCGAATCTGCGTCGCAAAAGCCCGATCGCTCCCGTCCCAGAATTGCTCAAATCAGTTAAAGTAAGAAAAATAAGCGCAAGTACCGTCATCTTTGAGCGACAATGGCATCCTCTTCCTCCTCCGCAGTTCGCGAACTCCCCTTATTTCCGTTGCCGGAAGTGGTTCTATTTCCAGGTAGACCGCTGCCGCTGCAAATTTTCGAGTTTCGCTATCGAATCATGATGAATACGATTCTGGAGGGCGATCGGCGTTTCGGTGTACTCATGTGGGACCCCAACAAAAACAAAGTCTCTGCCGTTGGCTGTTGCGCCGAAGTGATTCACTGCCAACGCCTGCCGGACGATCGCATGAAAATCATGACTCTCGGACAGCAGCGGTTCCGAGTCCTCGATGCCGTTCGGGAAAAACCCTATTTAGTCGGTCTAGTAGAATGGATTGAAGACGAACCGCCGCAAAAAGACCTCCGATCTTTGGGCCAAGATGTCGAACAACTGCTGAGAGATGTAGTTCGCCTGTCTAGCAAATTGATGGATCAGCCGATCGACCTACCGGAAGACATTCCCAGTTTGCCCACAGAACTGTCCTACTGGGTAGCCAGCTACCTTTACGGTGCAGCGACAGAACAGCAAACTCTTTTAGAATTGCAAGATACTGCTGCGAGATTGGAACGCGAAACCGAAATTTTGACTTCTACTCGCAATCACTTGGCAGCGAGGACTGTACTTAAAGATACGCTCAAATAGGGAATTAGCGCAGGCAAAAAGTACGATCGGTTTTGCCTGCATTGAAGCCAAATTCACACACAAATCATACTATTTTCGATTTTAGATTTTCGCATTGGAGATTAAATAATTGAGAATTAATAGACCTTTTACAAAAATATCTAGGAACGGGCATCTTGCCCGTTCCACAGAAAAATTTATTCTTGTGGAACGGGCATCTTGCCCGTTCCAAAATTAGATGCTTGTGTTAGACAATCACGACCAACCGAAACCATACGATGCAGTTAAAGGCGGTCAACTGCCACCTCCTGTGGGCGGTGTAGTGCTCGGCGGACTAGCAGGAGTTAAACATCGGCTGTCTAGTTCTGTCAGCGAACATCGAATCGCCGCCCTGAGAGAGACATTGAATTATGGCGATGCCGGCTTAAAAATAGTAATCAAGATTTGTCAAAGCGAAACAGGGCCAGTGCAGCGGGCAGCCTGCGATTTGCTTCGACAAAGGCTGAATTCGATCGCCCGCGAAAAATTACAGGCCTTTGTAGCTTCAAGTTCAGATTCAGAAGCTCAGGTAGAGAACACTGAAAAAATATTAAAGCACTCATCCGGTGCAGTCTCAGAAAAAAATTACGATCGGCAAATGTCCGAAGCACAGTTAATATTTGAGACAATTACGCAGCAGATGCAACCAAATTTGTTGCTGTTAGAAGCACTGGTAGCCTCTGTAGAACGCGAAGAATTTACCAGCGAACTGATGAATCTTTGGGAACTATTAATCTTAGAAATTCAGGAACCTCTCAAAGAACTGCGTCAGGCTGTTGGCAGTGCGATTTCCGCCCAACTGCGGATTCAGTGGCTGTACAATCAAGCTGAATCTCAAGCCAACCATTGGCAGCAGCGACCTATGCTAGCTCTTCAGACACAGGATGAAAATTCAGTCCGCCTCGCCGTGGTTCGCAAGCAGGTTCAATTCGAGCAGGCTGCAGAACTAAAAATTGACTTAGACTACCAAACTGTGCGAGTAGAAAATCTCAACCGCAACTTGCTGGCTTTGGAAAGTAAGATTGCTCAAGCTAATTCCAAGAAAGAGATCCTCAAGATGCAGCTTCATTTTGCTAAGGTACAGCAGCAAATAGACTTCACTTTCAGCCAAGTCAATAGTATATTTTTTAGTCCTTAGTTGTCGGATTCTCTGCGTAGCTATATTGCCTGATTTCAGAGTTCTCTGATGCAAAAGTGAATCGCCCCACTTAAATTTGTTTCCTCATCACGCTGAGCGCCTTCGAGGTTAGCACCGCATAAAAAAGCCCCGCTTAAATTAGCACCGCGCAAGTCAGCTTGTCTCAAATCCGCGCCCTGAAGATTAGCTTCATACAACAATGCTCCTGTCAGATTAGCCTTTTGGAGACTCGCTCCCCGGAGTTTTGCCTCACTAAGATTGGCTTCTCTGAGGTCTGTATTGTCCAAGCAAGCATCAATGAGGTTGGCTTCCATTAAGTTGGCACCGTACAAGCAGGCGCCAGTAAAATCAACACCTATCATTTTTGTGTCGCTCAAATTGGCGTTTTTCAGGTTGGCTTCAACCATCTCAGATCCTGTCAATCTGGCAAAAGTTAGATTGGCTCCAGTCAAATCGGCCGCCTTTAGTTTTGCCATTACCAAACAAGCATTCTTGAGGTCTGCAAAATTAAGTTTTGCCCAACTTAAATCTGCTAAAGCTAAATTGATTTCGGTCAAATTTGCACAGGCTAAATTAATATGAATCAGGAAAGCTTCTCGCAAAGAAGCCTGTTTCAAGTTAATTTCATGAAAATTTCTTTCTCCGGCTACATATCGCTTCAGAAGTTCATCCGCATTCATCTGGCTAGCCTCCTAAATTTTACTTAAAATTATACTACTGACAGTAGACTGTAGCAACCAAAGATTTTTAAAGTTTCAGTGTGATTTTTTAACTCTTCTAGTGCCTCGCGAACTAATGCAGAGCAAACATCGGCCTCAACGTCCATAAAGAAAATATATTCTCCGAGCGATCTTTTAGTCGGTCTAGATTCAATCCGACTTAAATTAATACCGCGACTGGCAAATACTTGCAAAGGTTTTACCAGTGATCCCGGCATATTGGCAGGTACGCTAAAAGCTAGTGACGTATGGGTGCAATTACACGGTGAAACATCGGGGATCAACTTAGCAGCCGATTTTGTGAGGGATTTAAGGGATGAGCTATCGGCTGCTTCTACGTTTGAGATTTCTCCACCACTGCTGCTGAGTACCCAAAAGCGAGTGTAATTATCGGGATAATCATTAATTGGGTGGGCTAACACTGGCAAATGGTAAAGTTCAGCAGCTCTTGGCGAAGATATCGCTGCTACATTTCTATCTTCCAGATATTGCAATGCTTCCGTGGTTGAATTTGCCGGAATTAATTGAGCTGAGGGAATAAACTGCCCCAACCATACCTGACACTGAGCTAGTGCTTGCGGATGAGAGTAAACTTTTTGAATCTCGTTAAAATTTTTAGCATTAGAAACCAGGGCGTGGGAAATTGGCAAAACTAAGGCGTGTTGAATGCGGAGTTGATCGAGTCGCCACAGTGTATCTAAGGTGACAGTCACGCTGCCTTCGATCGAATTTTCGACGGGCACAACTGAATAGTCAACCTGCCCTACGGCAGATGCCTCTAGCGCTTGGGAAATGGTGGAATAAGGACACAGGGTGCATTCCAAGTTAGTTTTCAGGCTCAACCAATTGACATAAGCTAGAGCCGCTGTTTCTGCATTTGTACCAACAGGGCCGAGATGTGCGATCCTCTTCGAGGGCTTCGCTAACGAAATTTTCATTTAGAGGTAATTTTAGGTTACAAATGTTTGCTTTACTCTCATCAGCTAGCAAGTATGATGAAAAATTAGCGATGTCCCGAAAGCTTTTATCCGTAATTTCTCGGTTGACATTGCTGGGTGCGCGACATACTGCGTGACTTATGTCACCTTAAAAAAAGGTGATAGTTTATTAAGATATGCTTAGGAATCCTATATTTTGATATTTTCTCATGTATATCCGCTTTAATTCTTCCCAATCCGTTGAGATCGCCGTACCAGACGAACGGGTTCCCATTCAACATTATCTGCGCCAGCCGAGGCGACTGGTGAACGCCCTCGTCGATCAAAGTCGCACAGAGCAGCTAAGCGATGACTGTTTCCGCCTGAAAATGCGGCCGTTACAATTTATGATGCTGAGCATTCAACCCACAGTAGACATGAGGGTGTGGGCTGAGTCGGACGGTACAATCAATTTGGAGTCCGTCGCCTGCGAAATTCGTGGCGTGGGTTATATAAACGATCGCTTTGCTCTCAATCTCAAAGGACAGCTTTGTGTACACCAAACCAGCGGGGTAGCATACTTGAAGGGAAAAGCGGATTTGGAAGTGCAAGTAGAGTTACCGCCGCCGTTTTGGCTGACGCCCAAAGCAATTTTAGAAGCTACGGGCAACGCTTTGCTCAAGAGCGTACTGCTGAGCGTCAAACAGCGGTTGATGTACCAGTTGCTCTCCGATTACCGCCGGTGGGCAAGCAACGAAACTGAGGTAATATCGAGCGATCTCCCCCAAATCTTATCTTTAGAAGGGTGAGATCCTACTAGAGAAGCTGTTAATTAATTTATAGGCATATTTAGGCAAAAATCAGGCCACTTACCGAAAAATTAGTTAGATGATCGAATTGCGTACCTTGAGCTTTGTTTGAGTTGGCTTGCAGGGATAGATAGCTGCCGGTCAGTCAAGATCGATTTGAGTCAGCCCTCCATGTTCATCGTCTTCGATGATTCCCACACCCCGAGGCCAAGCAGTTGACCTGTCTTTTGAAACTTCTTCCTTTTGGTGGAGTTCGCGCTGCGGTGGCTGGATTATTTTGCCCGGTTGATTCGCTGCGCCCACCCGAATCCTGATTTTTGGCCCGGAATTGCCCAAGCGAATTGTCATCCCGTCCACAACTGACACCTGAGCGATCGGTCTATCATCTACATAAGTGCCGTTAGCACCAAAATTAATAATTTCCCAGCTATTGGCGTGATTCCACAGCTCTACGTGGTGGCGGGAAACTACAGCGCTGTAAATGATTACATCATTGTCGTTCGATCGACCGATCCGAACCACCGGTTCTGATTCAAAACACCAACTTTGAACCGCGACCGACTGGATAGGATGTAAAAGAGTTAAGGTAATCACTGATGTTTTGACACTCCACCGCCAGACAGAAACGGGGATACTTCCAGAGAGATTTTTTGGGAGAAAACTGCAAAAATTTTGATTTTTAAAGGCGTCATCAGTGCGCCTGGATTCCCTCGCTCTGCCGTAAAAGTCGAACTTTTGGCTGCTTGAGGCATTTGAACAAACTTTTGAGGGTTAGCTTTTAGCGCAGGCGCAAATTTTTGCTGCCCTCGGTAACAACCAAACACGATGTTATTAATCTGGTGAACTTCCCAGTGATGGACAGCGGTTTTAACCGCTTGATTAATGTGGTCTGTGAGGGCGCGATTGTGCCGATGGGTGAGCCGCTCAATTTGATCGGCTAAATAATTCTTTTCCGGCTGATGAACCAGAGAATTTAACTCAGACCTGTGCTGGTTGCACCGCTGATTCAAGTTCTCGATCGGGCGACAGTCAACGATCGACGAATCGCTGTTTGTGGAGACAGAAGTTAACCTATTATTAATCTTGGGGTCTCTAGATAAAATACTTGTTGGTTGTATCTGAGATGTTGCACCATTCTGAATAGGCCTTTTATGAACAGGCAAGATGCCTGTTCCACAAGAAAATTCACTGTTTGTGGAACAGGGATCTTGCCTGTTCTTGAGAATGTTGCAAGATGTGAGTTGTATCAAACAGCATAGGTCTTTTTGAGTTGCTAACATTTTCCTTATTGATGCGATACCTTTAAAATACAATGCTTTGAGCAGCACTGGAATTTTGAGCGACAACGCATCAATCTCTGATAGCGAAAATACCGATCGACCTTCCTCGCGCGCGCCGCCCCAAAATGCGATCGGCAATTAGTCCCCCGGCGAGCGGGAAGGCCAAACTTCAGCTCAAATCTGAATCGGGCGGCTCCGGGTTCGGCTCTGGCGGGACAGATTCTTGCCTTTGCCGCTTCAACTCTGCAACTTTTTCTTGAGCTACATCCCTGACTTCGAGAGCTTTATCTTGGAATTTTTCCGCCAGACTTTGAGCGCCCCGCTTCACACCAGCCACATTTTTGAGAGTTCTGTCGAAATCTTCATGTAAAAACTCTGCTACCAGACCGACTTTTTTGTGCAGTCCCTCTGCGTACTGCACTGGCTCCGATACAGCAGCTTCAGAGACGATCGCCCGCTTGCTGCCGATGGTTGAAATAGCTGCCACAGGTAACAAGTAAATTCCGTCTAAAACACCGCGCCAGCCGCTCGATTTAAATAGGTAGTGGGTGACTGAACCCGTGCGGACATCAAATAGGTAGTCAACCACCGTACCTGCCTGATTCCCAGCGTCCGTGAGTACCTCAAGGCCGATCGGACAAACAGCTTGTTCCGGCTGATGCAATTCCGGCAGTTCCGGGTTAATGGTGACAAAAACATTTTCCCCCACCGTATCAACTTGCGCCCAAGCGAACCAAGTTTTTTTGCTGCCCAAAAGTCCCGACTTGCAAGTAAAGCCGATCGCCCGCTGGGAGTGAGCATCGAGCCAAACCCGATCTACCCGGCCGACCTCTTCCGCCGTTGAGCGGTCGATCGTGCGACGGTTGAGCAATTCGCTGCGCCTAACAATCTGTGGTGATGTACTCATAAATAAACTCCTGAGTGCCGCCTTTGAAAAATGTCGATCGTCCAAAGAAGCCGATTTAATATTCTTCTTCCGAATAATGGCGATTATTATCTGCCTCGGTTAACTCCTCCTCTTCCCTGGAAGTGCCAACTTCTTTTTGGTCGGGAACAGGAATCGTGCTAATGTGCACCCCGCCCGAGGGAGCGTGAATTTCCTTAGCCTCCCTTGGCTTGACGCTAAGAAGTCCTAACTGGACGGAGGACTGATTCGGGCCTACGTTGATTTGAATTTTCG
Source organism: Microcoleus sp. N9_A2 (assembly GCF_036701775.1). Classification (NCBI taxonomy): domain Bacteria; kingdom Bacillati; phylum Cyanobacteriota; class Cyanophyceae; order Oscillatoriales; family Microcoleaceae; genus Microcoleus; species Microcoleus sp. N9_A2. Next base: position 126,325 of record NZ_JAUBRH010000015.1, read on the forward strand.
GACCTGAGCGAGCCAAGTGAACGATCAGACCGTCCACAATGGGAACCTTAGCGATCGGCTTACCATCGAGGTAAGTGCCGTTGGTACCTAAATTGATCAGTTCCCAAGTTATGCCGCTGCGCCGCAATTCGATGTGGCGACGAGAAACCACAGCGCTAAAAAGAACGACGTGGTTTTCGGTCGATCGCCCGATCCGGACGACCTGCTCGTCTTCAAAGATCCAACTGCGGACGGGTATAGACTGGAGTGGATGTAGCAAGGTCAGCTTAATCACATTGGCAGCATTGAGTTTTGGTAGAGCGCCTCAAGATGCGATTTTAGATTTTAGACTTTCGATCGCCCAATCCAAACTCGCTCTAAGAGATTTGAAATAAAAACGTAACCAGGTCTCCTTTGCCCAGAGAGATGCGGTCTCCCGGTCGCAACCGGTGGCGGTTTCCCTTGGGTAGCGGAGTATTGTTGACGTAAGTGCCGTTGGAACTACCTACATCTTCTAGGTAGCAAGCATCTCCCTCCACCCGGAGATTTGCGTGTACCCGAGAAACTATCTCAGAATTAGCAAATCCCGAAACATCAATATCCGGCGGTACTAAGTCATTTGGCTTGCCTATGTGAACCACAGACAGACTGTGAGGCAATTCCATCGGCGTATTTGTCTGAACGTGTAGCAGGCGCGCCGACTGCTGTTGCAGTTGAGTTTTAGCTACACCTGCTGGCTGTGGGTCCGGAACCGGAGGAGAGATATTTACTGGTGTTGCCACCGATTCAGTTGTAACAGGAACCGAGGGCGAAGGCGGGGGATCTGGAATCGTCGGAATGCTGGCGGGAGTTTTTTCCAAGTTGAGTCCCTTATTCAGGGTAACTAGAGGTTCCATTGCCATCATGGGCTCGGGTGGGACTAAATCCGGCGCCGGTGACGATACCACTGTGGGGCCTACAGACGAGGGGGACGTTACTGTCCCCTCAACTTCTGGAACTATGGAACCCGGACGCAAGTTAAAGCCACACTGGCCACAAAATGCTGCATCTGTCTGAACTGCTGCACCGCAGTTCGAGCAACTTGCGGTAACAGGTAAAGGCGTGTAGCAAGCCTCACACTGGCTGGCCCCGTCGGGGTTCTGGTGATTGCAATTGGGACAGACAATCATCGATTTCTCCTTGCTATCGGCCAGATTTTCAAATCAGCCTCATAAAAATACTCGTGTATATGGTCAAATTTTAACTTTAACCGCCACATTCTTATATTGCTTCGCTAATACTAGCAACTGAGCTGACGCCGTGACGTTAGCTGTGACGGGCAAGATTGAGTTAGTGATAATGCTGACTGTGTTGGCACGATTGTGGCTCTGTCGGCTATTTTACTGCTTCACCAGCCGCCGCATCGAGCAGCCACCAAAGTTCGCCCTCTGGTTGAACGAGTCTGGCTGGATAAGTCATTTCGTCGGCTGCGGGGGCAAAAATTTGAGCTAGGGCGGGTTGTTTGCTGGCTCCTGCGACCATGAAGATGACGCACCGGGCCCGGTTGATTAAGGGGACTGTAAAGGTAATGCGGGGTTGACCGTCTTTGTTGCCGACAGTTACTAGGGCGTCGCGGACTTCCAAGGCTGCTGTGCCGGGAAATAGAGAGGCTGTGTGGGCGTCGTCTCCTATGCCCAATAAAATGATGTCGAAGGCGGGAAACTCGCCGTCGGATACTTTGAAGAACTGCTGCAATTCGGTTTGGTGCGCCGCAGCGTCGGCTGCGGGGTCGCCGGCGCCTGTGGGCATGGGGTGGATGTTGCTGGCGGGGATATTCACTCGATCGAGCCACGCGAGGCGCGCCATTTTTTGATTGCTGTCTGGGTGTTCTGGGGGAACGTAGCGTTCGTCGCCCCAGAAAACGTGAATTTTGTCCCAAGGCAGGTCTTGGGCACAGAGCGCTCTGTAGAGCGGTTCGGGTGTGCTTCCGCCCGCTGCGGCGATCGTACAAAGTCCGCGTTCTGCTATGGCTTCTGAGATTTTCGACAGCACAATCTCCAGCGATCGATCTATCAGTTGTTCCCGATTTGCTAATACTTCTACTACTTTTTTCATTAATTTCCTCTCAACTTTCCTTGGGTGTTGTTCTGGGCAATTGCCAATTTTACCTTGACATTTTGGTTTGACATTTTGGTTTGAGGTCGATCTGCTGACTGACCCGGCCTGCCGGACACAGCACCCCATAAAATTTTATCATCTTATGCCCTTTGATTTAAGGAAAGCAAGACATATTTATACCAGTGCTTTATGGATTTTCACCTGTTGCATTGAGCTTTCGCAACTTTCAATCAAAAGTTTGATCGTACTCGGAGCATCTCTGCAGAAAGTAAAAAGCGTTTTTTGGGACTCCGATCCGTCCCGCACAGCAAAGTCTATTAATATAGCGAGCCGGACGATCGCACACCGACAGTAAAAGCCAAACCGAGATGCTCCCGATCGCACTTACCCCGGCATAGCAAAAATAATCAAGATTGATGTGGTAGACTAGGAAAAATAGTTTTAAATCCGCACGCTCGGATGGAATCAAAACTATGTCAATATTTAAGCGATTTCCTACATCTGTCCGCTATCTAATAGCGCGGTTACGCCACTGGACCCAACCGGCGGTTTGGGCTCCGTTAGCCGTGCTGTGTGCGGGGGGGTTATTTATCTGGGAGGTATCTGTAAATCCAGAAAGGTTGAGCATAGATGGCGAAGAAGAACCAGCCTCAAACACTCCAGCTTCGCTATCGGGGCTATCTGCTGAAGATACCGCCATTGCGGCTGAAATCGACAGCTCACCAGTGCTAGTCAATCAGTTTAATGGCTCTACTGCTTCTGAACTGAACTTGTTAAATTCATCAGTAGTAAAAAGCAAAGGTTTATTCGAGGAACTTCGAGATCGGGGCTTAGAAACTCCTCAGCCATCTTCAGCCCCCAATCGGGTAGGAAGCAGCGGATTTTTCCCCTTGCCAAATTTAGCAAATCCTGATGTCGAGGCCGGAAACAATAACCCTGAAAATTCCAGCTTGCCAAGTTCAAACGCAACATCAGCGTTGAGTTTATCTGGCAGTGGAAGACTGACTTCCGGGATAAAAACGATTAATCCTGAGTCTGGGGGTACAGCGACAGCAACTTTATCGCAGGCGTCGAGTGATGCTAATTCAGGTAAACAAAACGAAAATTCTCTGCCTTTGAGTCCGCTGCAAGCAGCTATGAAAAAATACGTCGTTGCTAACACTTCGGCAACGGCGGCTTCGGCTGAGAAAACAGCAGACTCGGCTAAATTGCTCGATCGACCGGCTTCCGATCCGGCTGCAGGAAATGCGACAAATTTGCTCCCAACGACCGCTACAGCTCAAAGTGGAGCAAATCCTGTGAATGTTCCCACAGCACTTCCCCCACTTGTGGCTCCGACAAATACTGTGAGCAAGGAATCTCAAGAATTCTTAAAACCGACAGCTACAGTCCCTGAATCATTGGCGGGGTTAAGTTCCCGAGTACGGAGCCTTCCCGAAATTAATGCAGGGGCTGCAACGGTGGCTTTGCCGAAAAATCCCTACCAAACTAATTTATCTGGCTCAGGCTTCGCACCTGAAGTTCAACCTGTGGCACTGCCAGTAGCCATACCTTCGCCAACACCTCTACTTCCCAGTGTCAGACAGTCCCCTTTTCCGAGTACGATCGGGGGAAGCAAGATAATTAGCCCTCAATTCTCTCCCAATTCAGCGAATTCTCAATTTCAAACACCTCCACCGAGTCAGCTTAATTTGCCGCCGAACCAGCCTAACTTTGGAGTTGTTCCCCAAAATACCAATCAGGGCGTACAGCCCATTCAACCTCAAACTTTTGCTACACCCCGCTCCCTGGCTCCGGGACGCTACATTGGCGGTGGCGAAATCAATACTTTTTCTAATCCTTAAATGAAGGAAGTTCGGTCACGAAAACGATATTATCAATTCCCAATACTTAGGCTACGCGGTTCCTTTCCTTCGACTTCGGTTTTCCTCAGCATAGTCGAAGGGAAGGGAGCAGAAGGCAGTGGAAGGGCAGTACAAGTTCCGAATTACCCATTCCCAATGTTAGCGGTAAAACTTACCTAGCGGCGGCCCGTCCCAACAATAATCCGCCGATTCCTAAGCCAAATGCGATCGGCAGCCAAGCCGACAGAATCGGAGTCAAAACAGCTTTCACGCCCATAGAACTGGTGATGAAAGAAAATACGTAGTAAGTAAAAATCACAACTACGCTAATACCAAAACTCGTTCCTCGACCGGAGCGGCGCGGTTGAGTTCCCAAAGCTGCTCCCACTAAACCAAATACCATGCACACGAAAGGAAAAGCATATTTTTCTTGAATTCGCACCTGTAATTTGCGAATTTGCGGTTCGTCGCCACTGTTTTTAATGATATCCAAACGCTCTAAAGCTTGGGCAATGTTCATTTCCTTGAAATCCCGCACTCTAGCCGCTAAATCTAAGGGCGTGCGGGGGAGTTGCAATTGCTGGTGTTGAAACCTAACTATATTGCGGTAAGAGCCATCAGGAGCTACTATATAAGCGGTTCCGTTGAAAAAATCCCAGGTATTTTCTGAGGGATTCCAAGTAGCTGATTCTGAAGAAACGATTTGATTGAGGCCTGGGGTGGAGCGATCGATAATTGTTAAACCTTTCATTTGCTGGCCGTCAAATTGTTCTGCATAAAAAAAGCGGGCCAGGATTTCGTCGCCGCCTTTTTCTGGTTTGCGAAATTCTGTGTAGATAATATTTCTATCTTGAAATATCGGTTTTTCTCGCTTCAGGGCTCTGTCTAAAGTCACAGTAGCTCTGTAGCTGGCGGCGGGTACGATTAACTCTTGCAAACCAAAGGTTAAGCCTGCAACAATTAAACTCATAATCACTGCGGGCAGTATTAATCGGTAAACGCTAACTCCGCAACTGCGGAGGGCGATGAGTTCGCTGTCGCTAGACATTCGGCTGTAGGCCATTAAGGTTGCTAGCAGCATCGACATCGGGAAAGCCAATACTACAAAGTAAGGAATTTGCAGGAGAAAAATTTCTATGGCTGCGCTGTAGGGGAGGCCGGATTCTGCTACTCTGCGGACTAATTCAAATAAAGCTCCAACTGTTACGGCGACGGATGTAAAGAGTCCGACGCCAAATAAAAATGGGCCGATTAGTTCTTTGGTAATGTACCAGTCCATTACGGAAATTCTCGGCAGCCAGTTGATGGGATTCAAAGAATTGGATATTGCTATTTTCATAGTTTGGGATTTTTGCAGTTTGCTCCTCAATCTAACATCTCAAATCTAAATTTATGACCATGGGGAATGCCTTCAAAAGACTATCGCACGAAGTTGTCACCTAAGTAATACTGTCGCACTAAAGGGTTGCTGTAGAGTTCTTCTTCTGCCCCGGAGGCTAAAATTTGGCCGTCTCGCATGATGTAGGCTCGATCGGTAATTTCGAGGGTTTCTCGGACGTTGTGATCGGTGATCAGGATGCCGATTTTACGATCGCGCAGTTTAGCAATAATGGTTTGAATTTCATCTACGGCGATCGGATCGACGCCTGCAAACGGTTCGTCTAAAAATAGGAACATCGGGCCGTCTCGCCCAGCGGCTAATGCTCTGGCCAGTTCAGTCCGCCGCCTTTCTCCCCCCGATATTTGAATTCCCAAACTAGATGCTATTTTTTCTAAGCGAAATTCTTGCAATAGGAAATCGACTCGCTCGCGCCATTCCCAGCGTGGCACTTGAGTTTGTTCTAAAACTAACAAAATGTTGTCCCGCACGCTCATGTTTCGGAAAATGCTTGCTTCTTGAGCGAGATAGCCAATTCCCAAATGCGCTCGCTGGTGCATCGCCAATTTAGTGATGTCTAAATCGTTTAGCCAAACAGTTCCTTGATTGGGTTTTTCTAATCCGGTTGCTATGTAAAATGTTGTGGTTTTGCCGGCACCGTTGGGGCCTAGCAGTCCTACGATTTCTCCTTGGGCTACCGAAAGGTTGACGCGACTAACTACATTGCGTTTTCCGTAGGATTTGTGAATATTTTCGAGTACAATTTTCATTTTCGCTCCCGGCAACCTCTACAAGCTAAATTTCCGACTGCGGCTTTGTGCGATCGACTCTCTAATTTAAATTTTACCTTTTCAAGTTTGCTAGTTTTATAAAGACGAAATTTCGCATCTATCCCAAGTAGTATGTTTTGGCTGAGGCGAAATTTCGCTGCTGCGAGTCGCTTTTACCGGGGGGCTGTAGTTGGACGTTCGGATCCCACTGCATTTTGGGCGGCAGCATCTTGTTCCGGGGCAACCAGATAAACAGATTCTACCTGTCCTGGGTTGTCTGGCAGGGCAATAAACCGCCCTTCGTCGATGAGGTATGTTATGGTTTCGCCGCGCAGGCTGTTGCCCTGCTGCAATACGTAAACATCTCCGCTGAGAATGATCCGGCGCTCGCGGCTGAAATATTGAGCTTGAGCCGCAGTTGCTTGTATTTGGCGGGCTGGATAGTTAATTTGGACGTTGCCACGGGCTGTCACGATGCCGGTTTTGGAGTCGGCTTCTTGAATGTCCGATCGCACGCTGAGAGTGCGGGGCGGCCCGGCTTGCGGGTAAGTGGGAGAGGCAATCGCGCCTGCCAGAGTCAGGGGCAACAGCAGCGATAATCCTTTGAATATTCTGGAATTGAGTAGTTTAGCGGAGGGCATCATAAGCTTGGAGCCTCAAAATTTGTAAAATTGCTGAAGGGGATTACCTCCAGTTAGGTATTTTATCTTAACGGCCAGAAAGATTCCCGTGAGGTCGATCGATTGACCCGATAGTCTCAACCAATTATCCTAGCAAGACAACAGCGAATTTAATTGGTTATTTTGCCGAGTGGCTGCAACTGTCTTAACCGGGAACGGGCAAGAGGCTCGTTCCACAACAAATTAATATACTTGGGCAGCCGGCAAGAAAGCCAGCCCTCCTCTGTGTAGAGGCCAAGTATACTGCACACCCTAATACAAACATTTATTTAACTTTTTGGTAGTTTGATAATTCGCGGCAATTGCAAGCCTGCAATTTCTGTACCTGCGAATAACTGTTGAAATTTAGCTACTTCTTCCGGGCCAGCTTGTTGCAAAGCGCTCAAAAGTTTAGCACTTTGTCCGAGCAAGTCTTCAACAGCAATTCCGGCATAACTCGGCTGATAATAACTGAGCCGATTTATTCCTTCTCCCAGCAATATTACTGCACCGCGCCAGTTGTGATTTCCTAAGTGATAAAGCGCGACGGCAATTTGCAATATTCCCTGATAAAACCTTTTTTCCGGCTCGCCTGCTTCCATCCACAAAGCCTCTAAAGTATCGTGACAAGCGTAAAATTCTTGGCTGTTAAACTGTTCGATACCTTGCCAAAAGTCGAGCGGGATTTCCTCTGTCATTCGATTGGAGATTGGGGATTATCGAGGGCGGATGTGTGTTTGAGTAGGCGGCGATCGATTTTTTTTAATAGCTAAGTCTTAAAAATAGGAAAAATCACGACCTGTTTTCAAAACTACTGCCATTTCACGACCGCCTACTTAACCGATTACATAGTGTCTCTGACAGCTTGAATCTGATCCATTCCTATTTCCTGATTAGTTCCAGCGAAATCGTTATCTGGCGTCAGAAATAACATACAGTGACACTCTTTGCGCTCGCGCATGGGAATGCAGGGACAGTTCCAGTAGGCGGCTTTTACTTCTGCTTCTTTATCTTCGTAATGGCGGCAAGGGCATAAGGGAGCGCCTAGTTCATCCTTGTGTTTTGCTAGTCCTTCTATCACGACAGCAGTGACGGAAGGTTCAGAACAAAAGTAAGTTCCCGTGCGCTTGGCGTAGGTTTCGGAGAAATTCTTCATCGCCTCCAAAGTTTTTTCGTTGGAAAGTTTAGATTTTTCTGTTGTGTTCATAGTTGAGGATCGGAGTTGAGGATGCTACGAGCTTTTAACAATTGTAGCGCAGTATGTGATTTTAAACACTTGTATATTTCTGTTTACTTACAAGGAGGAAAACCTTGACAAAGATTGAGTTTTAGGTTGTTGGTTTTTTACTGGTTTTTGTCTATCCCCGAGGGTGCGGGAAACTGGCGGCAGACCCGGTTTTTGAAGCAGCCAAAAGATTTGGGCGATTGAGGACCCTCAACAATCATCCCCCAAAGGGGATAAAAATCGGATAAGATAGCACAGCCCTGTCCCTGTTAGTGGCATCTGATGGCAACTTCCCCCAACGGCACCGGCACCCGCGATCGAAAATCTCCTCCGTCTGGGCTGATTTGGCCGGCTGACACCGAGTTAGTCGGATTAGTGTTTGAATTGACTCCCGGCGCTGCTAGCTATCTGTACGCGCAGTATGCTATAGGTTTGCACGCTTGGTTTTTAGGTCAAGTACACCAAACGGACCCGGGTTTATCGAAACTTTTGCACGATGAACAGTCAGAAAAAGCCTTTACTATTTCGGGATTGGAAGGTGATTTGCTCCCCGGTGGCAAAGAATTTCAGCTTTTGGGCGATCGAATTTATCGCTGGTACGTAACAGGACTTTCAAAGCCAGTAGTGCAGTGGCTGAGTCAGTGGCTACAAAATTTGCCCGAAGAGATAGATTTGCGAAATGCTCCCCTGCTAATTCGCTCTTGGGATATTGCTTTTGAACCCACAACTTACCAGCAATTATTAACAGCAGAACCCGCATTTTCGCCAACCATCAAACTTAGTTTTTTGACTCCTACAAGCTTTCGTAGCAAAGGCCATCACTTCCCTTTGCCAGTTCCCGAAAATGTTTTTCACAGCTATTTGCGCCGCTGGAATAACTTTTCGGGGCTAAATTTTGACCAAGCAGAATTTTTGAATTGGATTGATGAAAATGCAATTATTAGCCGCCACAAATTGGAGTCACAAAAGGTAGCCGCGGGCAAAAAAGGCATGGTAACGGGATTCACAGGGGCTGTGGAATTTGGGCTAGGGCGATCGGCTCACAATCGCCCTGATTTTGTACAATTATTTTATGCTTTGGGGCGGTTAGCGCCTTATTGCGGCACTGGCCACAAAACAACTTTTGGATTGGGACAAACGCGAGCACAATGGTTGACAGAAGCGCTACCTGAAGTGTCGATACAAAGCGTATTGGCGGCGCGAATAGATGAATTGACAAAGAAGTTTATGGCGCACAGAAAGCGTAGAGGCGGAAGTTGTGCTGCTGAGATTTCTGAAACTTGGGCGACGATTTTGGCGCGCCGGGAATTGGGGGAATCTTTGTTTGATATTGCTGCTGATTTGGAAATGCCTTATGAAACTGTGAAAACTTATGTGAAGTTGGCAAGAAGGGCTTTGAAAGTGGAGGATTAGCGCCAATTTGTTGACTGTTGACTGTTGACTGTTGACTGTTGACTGTTGACTGTTGACTGTTGACTGTTGACTGTTGACTGTTGAC
>NZ_JAUBRH010000016.1:0-84870 GCF_036701775.1 Microcoleus sp. N9_A2
GCCGTGTGCGATGAAAGTCGCAAGCACGGTTCCGAATGGGAGGGAGAAGATGGTAACATCTTCTCTCGACCCTACCTCCAGCAATTGTGGAGCAATCGCTGCTATGTATTACCTGCGTTTCTTGCTGCTAATTCTGCTGTTGCCGATGATGGCGTGCGATCAAGCTACAGATGCGATCGCCCCTGCTGTGGACGACAACGGCCCCCTGTCGCAAATTCCCTCCCGTGCACCGGTGGTAAATGTTGGGACAAATCAAATTGTACCGACCAAACCGCTGTCGCCGCAGCCAATCCGCATTGTTGCAACTTCTTTGCCGCAGCCAGGAGCCAGCGACAGCGCCTCAAAACCTCCTCAAGTAGTACCGATTCCCGCATCGCCCGTCCTGCGAGTGCCTCCTGGCTTTGTCGTCAACGTTTTTGCTGACAATTTAGACGCTCCCCGATGGCTGGCTTTGACGCCGACAGGCGATGTTTTGGTAACAGAAACCCGGCAGAATCGGATTACGATGTTGCGAGATGCCAACGGCGACGGGGTTGCTGAGGTTCGCAAAACTTTTGCAAGTGCCCAAAACGGGTTAAATATTCCTTTTGGCATGGGTTTTGCCGATCGCTATTTTTTCCTCGGAAATACCGCTGAAGTCCGCCGATTTCCCTACACAAAAGGGCAGGAACAATTGACTGGTAGCGGTCAAAAAATTGCCGATTTACCGGGCGGCGGCTACAACCAACACTGGACGCGAAATGTTGTCGTTTCCCCCGACAATAGCAAGCTTTTCGTCTCAGTTGGATCGCAGTCTAATGCCGATGTCGAACCGCTGCCGAGGGCGTCTGTTCAAGTGATGAATTTGGACGGCCAAAACAAGCAAATTTTTGCTTCCGGTTTGCGAAATCCCGTGGGATTGGATTTTCACCCAAAAACCAATCAACTCTACACGACAGTCAACGAACGCGACGGTTTGGGAGATGATTTGGTGCCGGATTACTTGACAAGAATTCGTCAAGGCGAGTTTTACGGCTGGCCTTACACTTATTTTAAGCCGAATTTGCTCGACCCGCGCCACGCTAGAAACGGCAATAGCGATCGACCTGATTTAGCGGCTAAAACATTAATGCCGGACGTGCTGTTTCAGGCGCACTCGGCGGCTTTGGGGCTTCAGTTTTACGACGGCAAAACGTTTCCCAAAAGATTCCTGAACGGGGCATTTGTGGCGTTTCGCGGCAGTTGGAATCGGAACGCTGGAACTGGTTATAAAATCGTGTTTGTACCTTTTAATGCGGCGAACGGACGCCCTCAAGGTTATTATGAGGATTTTCTGACTGGTTTTCTCACAGATCCGTCGGGCCCGAAAACTTGGGGGAGGCCGGTTGGTTTGCTGGTTTTACCTGACGGGAGTTTGCTGTTTACTGAGGAAGCGAATAACCGGATTTATCGAGTGCAGTATCGCGGCTGACGATTGGGCGATCGATTAGAGCCCGACTTTTTCAAGAAGTCGGGGATCTGGTTGTTTAGTCAGCTTCAAACCTTGCTAAGTTGAGATTCACCGGAAAGCTTTTGAAAAATTAATAACCTATCTTCTTCCGCCGTTTCGCGATTCAAATCAGACAGTTCGTAATAGGAATCTGTTTCGGGCAAGTAGATTGCAGGTAAATTTTCAGGCAGGATTAAATAAGTGTTTTTCACCTGTAAATCATTGTCTATATCTAATGAATAGAGAAATCCGTCAACAGGATTTACAATTAACTCGTGCAATGAAACTTGTCCCTCTATGTAAAGCTTGAGAGTTAGTTGTGCAACTCTGAAAACCAACCAGCGATTGTACAAATTATCTACATCGCACCAAGAATAAAGATAGCTATCGCCGTATTCATTCTCAAAAAGCGATAGTAGCGGGCCGTCGAAATACTCTAAATTGACTATGCTTCTGAGAGTTAGAGGAAATTTACTTAGTTTAAATCCTATTAATTGTTCCATATTTTTGTACCTTACAATAAACAAGAGGTTATTACAAATTTTGCTGCTAAATCAGCCGTAGCAAATTCATGTAGGCTCAAGTGGCCGTTATCATCTATTTTGGAGACAACTCCATCTGTCTTGTAGAGAGATCCTGCTGCTATGTGAGTACCCAGAGAATCGCGCAGTCTTTTTCTTTTTTTTGTTAGTGTTAAATAACGTTTTTCGGCATTTTCCCTGGTATCAAATAATGATAGCGCATAACCTTGACATCTGGTTGCTTCAGTTTGTGGTTTTAGGTTGCGCTGCGGAGTTATTATCAGCACTGGTTTAAAGTTATTAATAGATCGTTCATCATTTGGTTCAAATACAAATCTAAAAGCCAGCATTTCTTTAGGTTCATAGTCCTGTGGCGGGCATTGAGTTGAAAGCTTATCTATATATTCTTGGTGTTTGAAGCACATATTGATAATTTAAGTAGCCTAAAGGTTTTGGGCACGCGCTTTAAAATTCCGAACCGGGTTGTTTGAGAAACTCGGCTTCTTCCGGGGTTGTTTCGCGTCCGAGAATTTGATTGCGGTGGGGAAATCTCCCAAAACGCTCGATTATTTCCCAATGCTTCTGCGCGTATTCAATGACTGAATCGCTGTCTGTATCGCCGCTGAGTTGGCGAAATAGTTCGACAGATTTTTGCTGGTTTTCTAAGTTTTCGCTGTGTTCAAAAGGCAGATAAATAAACCATTTTTGTACAGTCAGCAATTCGCGATCGAATTTATTATTAATAGCGTATTCGGCGGTGGCTAAGGCTTTGTTGTCTGTGGCGAATGCTTGGGTCGTTCCGCGAAACATATTACGCGGAAATTGATCGAGCAGTATAATTAATGCTAGGCAGTTGTCGGGGGAATCTTGCCATGAGTCGAGTTTACCGGATGCGGCTAGTTCGTATTGCGGCAGAAAGCGCGAGCGCACTTCTGCATCAAAATCCGCATCTTTTTCAAACCATTTCTTGTGGACTTTGCCAAACTCAGGAGAGTGCGATCGACCAAACCAAAAATCTAAAACTTCATTCATTAGCAATCTAGTACGCGATTGATTGTTGATGAAAGATTCTGGGTCTGTAGTTGCACAAAATGTGCTATCTGTGCAACTACAAACCACAGCGATTAATGATTAGCAATAATGACTTAGGAACTTTTGTTGTCCGGTGCTTAAAGTTACGAACTAGCAAACAGTCTGTCCCAAGTTTTGCCTCCCACAACTCCGTCTACAGGAATATCCGCTTGTCGCTGAAATTTTTTCACTGCATCTTCGGTTGTCGGACCGAAAACGCCATCAATTACGATCGGGTGTCGGGACAAGCCCCGCGCGTTCAACAACTTTTGCAGTTTCTTCACATCGTGCCCTTTCGAGCCGCATTTTAAAATCCTTTTATGGTGTTTTACTGCTGGTCGATGGCAATCATCAGTGTAGCAAACTGCGGAGCCCGCTGCATAGTTGGCTCTACTTGTGCCCGTCAAAACTAATAGGGCGAGAACTGCTAGTAAATAATAAAAAGTCTGTGATCCGGCCATATTTTTCCTGTTAATTTTTCATTCTAGCGACCAAACCAACAATCTAAAACTTCATTCATTGGCAATCTAGTATGCGATGGATTGTTGATTAAAGTTTCTGTGTCTGTAGTTGCACAAAATGCGCTATCTGTCCAACTACAAACCGCAGCGATTAATGATTAGCAATGATGACTTAGGAACCTTTGCTGTCGGGTGCTTAAATTTACGAACTAGCAAACAGTCTGTCCCAAGTTTTGCCTCCCACAACTCCGTCTACAGGAATATGAGCTTGCCGCTGAAATTTCTTCACTGCTGTGAGAGTTGTCGGGCCGAACACGCCATCAACTACGATCGGGTGTGGGGACAAGCCCCGCGCGTTCAACAACTTTTGCAGTTTCTTCACATCTGCCCCTCTCGATCCGTGTTTTAAAATCCTTTTATGGGGTCTGAATTCTGGTTCGTTGCAATCATCGTGCGGCGCGCAAATTGCGTCACTTGATGAAGCAGTATATGCTCCGCCACCGATGCCAGTCAAAATCAATAAAAGTAGAATTGATGTTAAAATCAAAAAAGGCGGCTCCGGCTTCTTAGGCGGATCTTTCTTTTCCGGGGGAGGGGTCGGTTTTGGCTTGCATTCTAGTGCAATAGTACCAGTACAAACTTTTTCGGACATAGTTTCCCTGTTAATTTTCTCAAGCGTTTTTTGCAAGTTTGACGATTGTTTGAGAGTGAGAAACCGGGTTTCTGGGATGGACGTATCCAATCTCGATTCACCGGGTTTCTGGCAACAGTCAACCGACATTCTACAATATAAGTGGCTTTACTGCAAAATCTCCGATCGTGCAAGTTAAATTTTGTTGCTGTTTGGTAGCAGCAAAGGTAACAATAACTTCGCAGGCAACTGCAACTGTCAGGATTACCAAGTTTCGCGCCAGCGGGTAATCGCAAACGTCATCATTCGCCGCTGAAGGAACCCGATAGTGTTGGTTCCAAATTATTTCGGAGTAATCTGCAGCTAATCCGACGTGTACGCATGGAAGGGAGGCACTCGCACAGTAATCCTTGACTGCTTGCCGCCCGACACTGTTATCAAAAGTATCGATGACTGTGGCGCTGTTGGCAAGCAGCCGATCGGCATTTGCGGGCGTCAATTCTTTTGAGTGCGCGTCAATGCTGACTCCCAAGGCGCGGTAGAGGTTGTTGGCGAGAATTTTGGCTTTGAATGCGCCGATGTCCGATCGATAATAGGGTTGAGTGGAAAGGTTGCGTTCTTCGATGCGATCGCGATCGATGACTTTTAAATGGCAAAAGCCCGATCGCGCCAGACTCTCTACAATATTCGCACCCAAAGCACCCGCGCCGCACACCGTTACCGGGAAATTTTTGATCTGGGACATCACTGCGGCACTTCTGTAAAGTTGTTCGTGAAAAAATATACTCATGACAGTTGACAGTAGACAGTTGATAGTTGACAGAATTGATGATTTTTATCGATTTTCGACTACTCCGACTAATGACTGCAAGTCGAAATCTTTGTCCAAGCCACTGAGACAAATGCCAGCACTCATTACTGTTAAGTCATTTTTGGCGATCGCAGAACTATGATGTTCTCCACTGCCGCTAGTCCATTCAACCAGCCAATAATTTTCGCGGTCGCAAAAATCCCGCAATTCACCGCCACCCATTTTCAACGCCCGCTGCAAGCGCTTTTCTTCCCGCACTTTCGGATCGAAATCTTTAATATTTCGGGACACCAACTCATAAACTGTTCGCATTTCCGGTGTCATCCCTTTAAAGCGAACATCTTGAGGTAAAATCAACTTTTGTAAACCTGCTTTTAACTTCTCAGACGGCAGCGGATCGGCGCGTCTGTCTATCTCTTCAAACCACAAACAATCACCGTCCCAGCGCGCAACAATCGGCTCAAACTGCGAACCTTCACTTACTAAATGGACTGGTACGGGTTTCGCAACACCAGTGCGCTGTTTAGCATCAGATTCGTTAACAGGATATGCCAGCCAAGTTTGCCCTTGCAGCACGCAAGCCAAATGCAAGCGAACGGGTACAAGCAGTTGCAAATACTCGGCAACTTGCGGCAAACTCGGCTCCTCAATCACCGCAGCTATTTTCTCATTAATAGGGGTAAAAATAGCCCATCCTTCAAAGTTTTGCGGCTGGGGTTGAAAAGTATAAACCATTGAGCTAACCCTGATCCGCACGCTTCCTCCGCGCACGCAAGGAGCTAGGAATTGGGTATCGAGTAGCTGCCCTTCTTGGGCCGCGAGTTTGCTGATAATTTTGCGGATATCTGCCACTGAATTGACCTCCGTAATCTTACAGGACTTACGCATAGGGAATCAGAAACCTGGTTTTTTACGAAAATATTTCGTTCGCGCCCGCCGATTCGCTAAAAAACCCGGTTTCTATGCGTCGGAATGCGTAATTCCTGTCTTATTTTTTTACCTAACACACTTTTACATTAAACAAACATAAAGATTTATAAACAGTCTTGACACAAATGAATATCCTAATATAATATTGAGCGAGACTCCAAATTTTACCTTGTAAATATCTAAAGTAAATATGCTGCAAAAGCTCTTTTCTAAGTTGGTTGTAGTGACAGCTCTCACACTTCCTATTTTTGGCTCGGTTCAGGTAGCTAAAGCTCAGAGCACCTATGGAGCTACTGCTTATTCTGCGACTACTGACGCCACTGGTATTAGTTGGGATCATGCTACAAAGCAAGCAGCACTAAACGCAGCAGTACGCTTCTGCAATGAAGAAACCGGAGGTGCGAACGACTGCAAAGCGCTGACCTATAATAGGAATAATTGTGGAGCGATCGCCGTAGGTACAGGAGGAGCAGGTGCGGGCTGGGGCGACGATCAAGAAGCAGCAGAAGCTCAAGCTCTCGCCGCTTGCAGCGAGCTAGATGGCGGTAACTGTAAAATCAAGCTTTCAGCTTGCAACGACTAATTAAAGTGATAAAAATTGGTCGGCTCAGTGTCTTTTTTTGGTCGTAAAACCGGTTAAAAAATAGTAAAATTAGGGTGCGCTAGGCGCACCTTACCAAATACAAATCAGCGAAAAGTAGGGCGCACCATGTGCACCTTACAGTTAATCTCCTACTTCGGAAGTAACTGCATCAGGTGGCAGCAAACTTTCTAATCTATCTTTAGACCAGTATTCAGTAGGGTAAGCGAGTGCAATAATATCAGAGAGTCTAATCAGCCACGTAACTTGTCCGTAAGCATCGATATTTTCCGCCTGTTCGTTAGGGGGAACTATCACCAAAAGTTCCGCAAACTCCCCGAACAAATTAATCGGGATGCCGCCGAAACTGCTATTATTTGTTTTAATCCAAACTTTACTGCCTCGATCGAGAGCTTCTTGCAGTCGCTGGGAGAGCAAACTGGATTTTTTGACCTGGGATTTTTTGGCTTTCGACTTTTTTCCCATAGTTTTAAGAAGTTAAAGTAGTTGTATTGTGGGTTGCACAATGGGCTGAGATTTAGTACGATCGGGCTTTGGCACTGAATTGACAATGAAACGGATAGAAGCAAAAAGGTCGATCGCCCGATCGGCACCCCATCAGTCTAGTCTATAAGAAAGTGCTGTACTGCGATCGTAATAACAATTTAATCGGAAAATCGGGAAACGATCTGCGGTATCAATTTACAGAGTCAGTCAACGCTCCCCGTGTTTATACTGTGTCCAAATGTACTATAATTGGCGAAATCTTCCCAAATCGTTTAAGTAAAACAATGGACTGGCGAAAGCTCATTCATCCCAACCCGAAAACTTCAACAAGTCAACCAGCAGCGCCTGAAACTCGATTGTCTGTAGAATTCTTGCTGGGGCTGTTTGCGGCGGGATGGACAGAAAAGCAGGTGTTAGAGAAATATCCCGCACTCACTTCGCCCAAGCTGCGCGCGGCTTTGGCTGGTGCGGATTCCCAGTTAGTGTCATCCATCGCCAATCCAGAGTTACGAGAAATTATCGAGAAAACTAGAGAAGAATTCAGAATCGGGAAAAAGTTGCCGCTTGAGGATATTGAGGGAGATGTTTGGGAGTAATATCAAATACGGTTAGATTAGAATTATATCGCGAACACTTGCGAGATCACATTGCACTCCGAAAATTCTGCGATTCTGTTTCTGCCAAATGTCGATGATGTTGACGCATTCCCTCTAGCATAACTTGGTCTGACGGATCGAGTCCATCGGCATCTTCATCAAGCCCAAATTTTGTGCAAATTTCATCAAGCGTCTGAGGTTGAGTAACTCTTGATTTAGCTCGTTTCAGTGCCATTAACAAGCGAGTTGCATTAGCAGGAGAACGCAACAAGTAAAGCGTTTCTAGCAAACTTTCTAATTCTGCCTCAGAAATCAAAACTGCATTTTTGCCGTTTGGCCTAGTAATGACGATTACTTCCCCAGTTTCAACAGCACGAGTGCACAGGTTTTCTAAATTTGCTTCAGCTTCAATGTATGTAATCTCAGTTGACATAAAATTTTAACTCCCACTAACTTAAGGTCTAAACTTTTATCGCTTTACTCGTAGTGATAGCGCCCTTTCAGAAAATTAACACGGTCATCACTCACTAAATAAACAATACGATGTTGTTGATTCAATCGACGCGACCACGCGCCAGAAAATTCGTATTTTAGGGGTTCCGGCTTGCCAATTCCTTCAAACGGGTCTCGCAGAATTTCTCTGACCATTTTGATGAAGCGTAACGCCATCTTGCGGTCAGTTTGTACCCAATATTCTAGGTCTTCTAAAAACTCAGGCTCGAAAACGGCTTGACGTTCTACGCGATCGCTCTCACCCTCAGCACTCATCTGGCAAACCCTGGATCATTTTTTCAACCTTATGCTCTCTGCTAGAAGATATAAGGGTAAACACTGCCCACCAGCATAACTGACGGGCAATGCGTAAATTATATCACTTGTCATCCCTGACTGGCAAAGGCACATCCAGAATTTCCATCAACAACTCCAGCCGCGAAGGACGAGACAACATCGGCACTAAATTCGGCAACGAGTAATAATCACCCGCAAACGTAAACGTTTCCACCGACACTTGCTTCTCCTTCAATTGCTTTTCAACATATTCGCAGTAAGCGCCAACTCGCACAATCAGCACATCAGGAATTACCCCCAAACTGCGGCAGTAATTCTGATAAGCATCTGCCAAATAAGGTGCAGAATTTTCCCCTTCATCTGTTACGATAATGAACTGCTCGACAACCTGCTTCTTAATCCGCATTGCTTCCACCGCGCAACCGCAGCTAGTGCCGCCACCAGCGCGAATGTGCTTGAATGCGCGCTCCCAATCGGTCAATTCGCTGCCGTTTGCTTGGACTGGGTACGGCATCGTGTCAAAGGCGTAGACGAACAGCGCAGCTTCGGAAATGCCCGAAATCATAGCAGCGAGACGTTTGCCAACTTCGACCGCACTTTCCATACTTCCCGACTTGTCAATCAACAAACCGGTTGCTTTAACAATCTTGCCGCGCTTCTTCACCTGTTCGTTTGTCACCGCTTCCAGCTTCGCCGCCGTGGCTGCGTCGAATTTCGCGCCCGCGCCCGCAACACTCGCTTTGTAAGCAGAAACCCGATCGCACTTTGTGGCTTCATCCAGCTTCGAGTCAATCAACTGCTTGACTTCCGGGTGATCCATCGCGCCGCGAGACTGAATCGATTTCAAATTGTTGATGACTTCCTGCGGCGACATCGAGTTAATCAGCGCTGCTAACACCGTTGGCGTTAGCATTTTGATCGCACCAACTGCGATCGTATACGGAATCTTGTACTCAACAATCAAATTCGCCTGTTCTGCAGGTGTCGCCGCCTTTGCTAACTGCTTCAAAACGAATGCCAGAGAGTCTTCCGGCGGATTGTCTTTAAACAGGATAGCATTAGCGCGATCGCTCGGCTTGACGTGCAGCGTTGCGTACAAATGCTTCATCGCCTTGCGGTTGCGGATGGCGGCGCGATCGAAAAACTGCGGATTCTTTTCCCGCGATTTCAGATAGCGAGTGACAGCAGTGCGCGCGCTGCGGGGCACCTTATTCTGGTGCTGCTTCATAAAGTCCACAATCCGCGAAACCTCGTAGGGAGGAAACTCTTGCAGCATCATAAAACCGGCATCTCGGTGTTCCGTCAGCGCCGAGGTTAGCAAATTTCCGACAAAAACTTCCTTGTGGTCGCGCACGTCGCCTTGACGCTGATACCACACCGCTAAATGACCGTAAAAAATCGGGTCTAATTCGACAATTAACTTGTGAATTTCTGTCACCTTTTCCAATTGTCGGTGAGGAGTGGTCAGCAGACTGTTGAGCATTTCCAAACGTAAATCGCGCTCTGCTGTATTCATATTTATTGGTGTTACCTTCCTATTCGATTTTGGATTTTGGATTTGAGAAGTATTCAAAATCGGTGGTTGGCAGTTGTTGCACGCTAGCGAGTGAAATTTAAAAATCACCGCGCAAGTTTGGGGAGCTTTTTTAGTAAACCTATGGCTAAACCTAATAGGGTCTGTATGTAAGCTCTCGCGATTGGGGCGCGGCAAAAACTGCTATTGAAAATTATTTGAGGGAAACTGTTTCTAGTTCAAGGGATCTCAAGTCTGGTTCAACCCAATTAATCCGAGCTTCCCAGGACATCAGGCGCGATCGGGTGTAATAGCGAAAGGGTAAAGTGCGATCGGCATATTTTGCAATCAAACCGTTAGCCAGATGTACGATCGAGCGATTTTGGCTTTCATCGGCGAGATACCCGCGAATAGTTCGCACCCAAAACAGAGTTAGTGTTTCGTGATACCCGCTATCTTTTGTAGCTTCAATTCCTTGAGCCGAATTGTAACGTTTAATGCCATTGCGAATCGCATTTATCGCTTCTTGCTCTGAGTCATAACACAGATACCAAAGGGCAACGGTTAAATGTGCTTCGTGCGTCCATTGACTTCGCGACAGGTTGCCTTCTTGGAAGGCATGAATCAGACTGTCTATCTCCTTGGGCGATCGGTAAATTGCCAGTTTTTTTCTCATGGCTAATACCCAATTTATTTTTGAGGACGGAAGTCTTCAATACAAACAGGATTACTTAATTATTATCCTGAATTAACAACAAGAGTTTATAGCGCCTAAAAGGTCACTTCGCGCAAGTCAAGAAAGCCGTTGGCACATACGCAGGAGTTGAACCCGCGACCAGTTCCTTAAAAGGGAATTGCTCTACCAATGAGCTAGTATGTAAGCTTCCTTTGTTGGGGCGCGAAGTGGAACTTTTCAGCGCCGGATAGATATAAAAAATTCAGCTATAAAAGGCAGCGCACAAGTCAGAGAAGCTTTAGCCTCGCGGCAAGTAGGAATTGAACCTACAATTCGATTTTAAGTCGAACGTATCCAGTTTGTAAGCTTCTTTAGTTGGGGTGCGCTGCCTAATACGTGCTTTAAGTGAATTTCTAGCCGTAAACGGCTTCTGGGCGAACAATTAAATCGCCGCTGGGACGGCGATCCAGAACGTAAGACTCGAAGCGAGATCCCTTGACATCAAAATGATTTGCCAGACGTTCCTTAATAGCCTTGTCGCTCATTCCTGCCGCGATACCCAGTTGGTCTTCGGCCAGATCGTAGGAACGTCCTTCAAAACGAATGTGAACCATTACCGATACCTCCTAGAGCAATTTTGGATTTTGGATTAGTAGCTTATCTGCTCTCGACTTTGGCTTTTTGTGAGACTTAGCAAATTGCCAGTATCGGTAAAGATTCACGAAGTCTGATAATCTTTACTGAAAGAATCGCCGTTCTAAATGATAAGCTTGTTTTATTTTGCGGATTTCCTCAGCCTTTTTGGTTGATTCTAACCTGGCAGAACTTGTCTGTTCTGAATCCGCATCAAATTCGTTGAAATTAGACTGATTTCGTACAACACCTGACTCGGGCCGAGTCAGTTTGTAACTGAACAGTCTCGTATAAAGTAACAACATGACCATCGAGTCTATCTTACAAGACTTTCAAATTGATGTTCGTTGAAATTTTGAGCAATATTTAGTTGTCAAGGTTCAGAATTTGCACGAAAAATACAGGTTTTTGCTTGTCCTGCGCTTTCCATATTTATATACTACACTTATACTACATAAGTGTCAAGGGGGTAGCAAAAGTTTTTTAGATAAAACTTACACCAGTGGCGAGAAACCTGGTTTTTTCAGGAAAATATTTCGTTGCTACCCGCATATCCGGTAAAAAACCGGGTTTCTTGGGTCGGAGTGCGTAAGTCCTGAGATGTTGCACCATTCTCAATAAGCTTTTTATGAATAGGCTGTCCGGCCTGTTCCACAAAGAGTGAATTTTCTTGTGGAACAGGCCGGACAGCCTGTTCGTGAGAATGGTGCAAGATGTGAGTAAGTCCCTATCAATTAAATATCCTTAACATAAGAAATGCTATTGCGAATATTGTGAAAGCCTACTGATTCGTAAAGCCGCAGCGCACCGCAGGAATTTTCAGCATCGACGCCGAGAATAGCAGTCTCGACACCGGCAGCTTTGAGTCGATGCAAACCAGCCAGCAACATTGCTCGTCCCAATCCAATTTTGCGGAAGCCGCGCCGCGTACCGAGAACACCAATCCAGCCTTCGTTTCTGCCGGTGCGATCGTTTTCCTCGGGGTTAATTTCGCAGTAGCAAAAAGCGGCAAAAGTGCCGTCTGCTGCAACAGCGATCGAATCTAGATCGTTTCTGTAATTGGGTAGAGTTGAATAGTAATTGGATTTCTCTACTGTAAAATCGTGGTGGTTCCAGTGGTCGATAAACGACTGGTTGAACATTTCTACCCAAGCTTCCGCATCCTGTTGGCAGGAGACTTGACGCAGCAAGAAACCTTCGGGAAATTGCGGTTCTGGGATTGGTTCACAGAGCGATCGCGCCATGCGGAAAAAATAGCGATCGGCCCTGAAACCGCAACTTGCGAGCACAGAAATGCGATCGCAATCCTCAGCCCTCACCGCAGATCGCAGCTTCATGCGCGCGCCCTGCTCCGATCCTACCTCGCGCATCCGCGTTTCGCCCCAAGCCACTGCCGCCGCTTCCACAGCGCCGGATCGCGCGTCGGGGTGGACGCGAAACGACAGCGAACCGTCGATGACTTCCCCAGGTTCAGAAATCCACAACTGAGCAAAACCGATTAATTTGCCGTCGCTATCTTCCCAAAGGCAGATATCGCGGGCTAGATTTCGGGAAGGTTCGTTAAATTCTTGTTGTAATTCGGAGATTGAAGTGCCTTGATCCAGCCGATCGACTTCTTCGCAAGTATTGATTAAATGGGCGATCGCATCTAAATCGCGATCGCCCGCATAGCAGCGCGCCGAGAGATTGGCCATCATAGCTAATCACCATTTCCTGTTGTTATTCAGTTTAAAAATAGCTTGGGCGATCGCACTTTTATCGATCGGATGAGCCGATCGGCATTAAAAATCTCACAACGCAAACACTCACAGTAATCCAACCGCTACAGCCGTTGACTGCCATCGTGAGCGCAAAATGAGCTAAAAACGACATACTACAGACAGTTTAAAGCCTCAAAGCCTTGTGAATAGTAGGTTATTGGGGATGGGAGTAGAAGGACTTGAACCTTCGACCTTGAGATTAAGAGTCACCTGCTCTAACCAACTGAGCTATACTCCCGCATCTAGAGTAGTATAACATAATATTTTAATTTTCGCATACTTCACCTTTTTTATTAAGTTGTTTGGTTACTGCGTGTTTCTGAATGTAACTCATATATCCGATCGCTCCTTTGGTTAGAGATTTGCGATCGACCTTTTTATTTGTTAGCGGACTGTTTCGCAGCAGCAGCCATTTTATCGCGCTGCGCCCGCATCCCTACAGACGATAGCAGCAAGGTGCGATCGGTACTCGGAAAGAGGATAAGCTGGTGTCAATTAAACATAACTGCTTGAAATGGCTGAACAAGACGAAGCTTCCAAAACCATAAAAGTCACAATGCCCAACCGAATTCATCAAAAGCTGAAGAAGCTCTCTGACGAGTCAGGAATATCCATGTCTAAACTGATGCTCCTGGCAACTATCAACGAATATAAACTCATTGACGATATACATACACCGGACTAGCGCTACTTGGTACCCAGTCTTACCCCATTATGCTATTATTCAGGGAAATAGTCAACCCTGGAGGTTTGCTTATGACCCAAGATGAACTCGAAGCCCTTGTCGATGAACTCGGCTTAGCGTCAGTCGTCAGCCTGCTGGCAAATATCTGCCATAACAAAGCCCGACAAACCTTGTGGCTGAAGGGACAAGGGGCTAATCCTTATACGGCTTGGAACAGCAATGGCTTCTTGCTGAAGCAGGTGATGACCAGACTGCGGCCAACGTGCAGCTACGACCCCGATGTAGACCCCCACGGTCACTGAGGTTCCACAGGTACCAACCCGTGCAAGTACGCAAAGCATTGGTTTTAGTCGGTTAACAGCCGAGTATGTATGCTTTAACCGTTAGGGCACGGGTTGGAACTTTTCAACAGGGACTTGAAATGGAGAGGACGGGACTCGAACCCGCATCGATCGACAGCAACTTTCAGGAAACGCGCTTCCTTACTGCCCGCAAGCAGACGGGAACTGCCCCCATCTCGGACTGTTAATTCCTTTCAGTGCCTCCGCAACCCGCTGCCAGTTTGCGTTTTCAGGGAACGTCGCGAAGCAACTTTTTACCCTACTCAACAAACCCGATCGTCCTTTTGGGAGCCGCTTTTCCAAAGTTTTTACGGTGCCATTCCACTTAGGCGACCTCCCCATAATTTTTCTCAGTATATGATAGTAAATCTCGTGAAAATAATTAACCCTCATCCTCCATAATTTCTATATAAAATCATAAGAAATCCACCGAGGAGGTACTGCCCCTCCTATCCCCGCGTTATCAGCACGGTGTCTCGCTTTTCGACTTCCGGTGGTTAAAAGGAAGATGAAGGAATCGAACCCTTACAGTTACCTGTACCCCAGTTTTCAAGACTGGTTGCCAACCATTTAGCGGCATCTTCCAAGGGGTATCTGACGGGAATTGAACCCGCTATTACTGGCTCCACAAACCAGCGCCGCTACCGTTTTGGCTTCAGACACCGCAGTGGAATCAAGGAGAATCGAACTCCTAACCTCTTGCGTGCAAAGCAAGCGCTCTACCAATTGAGCTATGACCCCGGGTCAAAGATTCACCTGTGGAGTAAATCGAAAATCGAAAATCGAAAATCGAAAATCGAAAATCGAAAATCGAATGACCCCGTAAAAGATTAACCTGTAGAGTAAATCGAAAATCGAAAATCGAAAATCGAATGACCCCGGGTAAAAGATTTACCTGTCAAGTAAATCGAAAATCGAAAATCGAAAATCGAAAATTGGTGTGGTGGATTGCGATCGGATTTGAACCGATATCTTTCTAACAGCCAGTTAGATGCTTTACCAATTAAGCTACGAACCCCAGACAGCAGGAGCGGTAGGACTCGAACCCACAACATTCGAGGTAGAAGCTCGACACTCTATCCAGTTGAGTTACACTCCCGTATTTTTTGTTGATTTGTGCGATTCCCTACGGGATAGCTGCGCTTCACGCACTTTGACGTGCAAGTTATCAGAGCATTGCGTTTTCTCAGTTACTAGAGGGACTCCGCCGATGAGTTACTACACACTCTTTAAAGGATGGCTACCTTTAAGCCAACCTGCCGGGTTCATGGCACTCCTCGTTCTCAAACGCCCGCTGAATTTGACAGCGTTACCTTTCCTCTCGTACTAAAGTATGTAGGCTCCAAAAATTGGGACACGCAAAGGGCGATCGATCTTAATATAAAAAATTATCCATTCAATGGAATCAACCTCCTTAAATTAAAGCAAAAACAACGAGATTGGCAGGACTTGAACCCACAACATCCGCGTCCGTTAGCGAAGCGTGCGCGGTAGCGCATAGCGCGGCGCTCTATCCATTGAGCTACACTCCCATAAATTAGTAGTCCTGGCAGGATATTACCCCGCGCCTGCTTTTAAGGCAGATGCTCTACCATCGAAGCTCAGGACTACAAAAGCGGATGATGGGACTCGAACCCATGCGCTGAGAATGGCATACTCAGATGCTAGCCGCTACATGACACCCGCAAACCGATTTAAAATTTGAGATTTTGGATTTAACTGAGATGTTGCACCATTATCAATAAGCCTTTTATGAACGGCCAAGATGCCCGTTCCACAAGAAAATCTACTCTTTGTGGAACAGGCATCTTGCCTGTTCTTGAGAATGGTGCAAGATGTGAGATTTAACAAACTTCTTGTTTCCCTAAGCGGATAACGAGGCTCGAACTCGTGCCTAGAGTTTGGAAGACTCGAATGCTACCGTTACACCATATCCGCAATTGTGGGGCTGGTGATAGGAATTGAACCTACAACCGACTGATTACAAATCAGTTGCTCTGCCTAATTGAGCTACACCAGCACGCCAAGCAGATGGTGAGATTTGAACCCGCAAAAAGGCTGTATGAAACCCTCATGTTGTTAATTACCAAAAAAAATTGGTTTAAAGCCGGAACCCTTGTAGGGAGAAATTAAAAGAAGACTATTCATTACTCCAATCCTCTTGCTTCCAGGTAGAGGTCGCTATCAACTGTCAACTGTCAACTGTCAACTGTCAACTGAAATCACACCTGCATTTTTGGTGGCGGGGGCAGGAGTTGAACCTGCTATTAAGAGGCTTATGAGACCTCCAAGCCTACCCAGGCTACTTCACCCGCGATGTCACCAAATACCCCTGACTGGCATCGAACCAGCACTAACTAGATCCTAAATCTAGCGCCTCTACCGATTGGGCTACAGGGGCAAAACCGATTTGAGATTTGAGGTTTGAGATTTGAGATTGAATAAAACCTCATACCCCTGACAGACCTCGAACCTGCAAAAAACACTCGTTCAGAACGAGTGATGTTTTCCAATTACATCACAGGGGTAAAGTCGGGATGGTTGGATTTGAACCAACGACTCCATGCTCCCAAAGCATGGCTTCTGGCCGCTGAATTACATCCCGTTCATGCTCCTAGTGAGACTCGAACTCACACTCAAAATAAAACAGATTTTAAGTCTGCCGCGTCTGCCAATTCCGCCACAGGAGCAAGTAGAAACTTAGTTGAAAATTTGGTACTCGGGAGTGAGATTTGAACTCACACAACACAATTTTTGAAATTGCGGCCTCTGCCAATTGGGCTACAGGAGTGTAATTTATCTGCTTTGGTAATAGCAGAACTGGGAAGGCAGGGATCGAACCTGCATTTTGCCGCTTTCAAAGAGCGGTGCCATACGATTAGGCGACTTCCCAATAATTGGGTGCCGGGGTAGGCTTTGAACCTACAGAAACTCCTATTTCAGAGATAGGCGACTTTACCAATTTGTCTACCCGGCAATTAAAAAAATGGCTGCCCCAGTAGGACTCGAACCTACAACCTAGCGGTTAACAACCGCTTGCTCTACCATTGAGCTATAAGGCAACGCAATCCCCCAAGTCAGTATCGAACTGACGACCTCTTGTTCTTCACACAAGCGCTCTACCAACTGAGCTATCGGGGGAAAACGGAGAAGGAGGGATTTGAACCCTCGACGGCTGTTAAACCGCTCTTTCTTAGCAGGAAAGCGCCTTAAGCCACTCGGCCACCTCTCCTGAGCGAGAACGGAGGGATTTGAACCCCCAATCTTCAGTTTTATTAACTGAGATGTTATCCGGCTACACCACGCTCTCAAGATTGCAACTGCGGATTAAATGCAGTTACAAATGGGTCAGGCTGGAATTGAACCAGCAACGCTTTAAGCTACTGTTTTACAGACAGCTACCCACGCCAATAGGAGGGCCGACCCAAGATAGAAATTTTGGTAGGTCGTCGAGGAATTGAACCTCGATCCATCCGCTTAAAAGGCGGCTGCAAAACCATTCTGCCAACGACCCACGAGAAGTGCTGACGGGAGTTGAACCCGCAATCACTTGGGTGAAAACCAAGCGGCTTAAACCATTTGCCTACAGCACTATAAATTGGCACAGGAACTGAGATTTGAACTCAGAATGCTGGTTTTGGAGACCAGAGTGTTGCCAGTTACACCATCCCTGCTTTTGGTGGCAGCGGCGGGATTTGCACCCGCATTGATTAAGGTATGAACTTGGCGCTTTACGATTAAGCTACGCTGCAATGTCACTTTCGCTTCGTTCCTTTTCAAAGTTAAAAATTTCTATTAAAAGACTGTTAGTTTAATCTTTTAATTTCTAATTTTTAATTTCTGATTGGGAACAGAGGTTAGGGCGGGATTTGAACCCGCGAAATTCGGTTTTGCAGACCGATGCCTTCAACCACTCGACCACCTAACCTGGGAGTCCCGACGAGGTTTGCACTCGCAATCTTCACGCCAGAGGGGGAGACGGCTTGACTTTTGCCTACGGGACTTTGACGGGAGTAACGAGACTTGAACTCGCAACCTTTCGCTCGACAGGCGACTGCTCTGACCGGTTGAGCTATACCCCCGCGAAAATGAACAATATTCTGTCCTTGAATTACTCAAGTTGGGACGGGGTGGCGGTTGATTCCGCGTACTACAACCCGATTGGGCTTTTGTTGCCGGAGTCTACACCGCCAAATGTCCGCAATTATGTGACATGATTAATTATTTATTCAGTTTTCAAGGTTCGTATTGCTTTTGAGATAAAGCTTTGAAGCTCTTTCCCCTTCGCCATACATTTATACTACATCGTGTAGTACGAAAATGTCAAGGGGGTAATACAACTTTTTTTGAAATTGGTTTTTTTCAATGGTGGTCGATCGCCCAAACCAACACTCCCAGTCCCGCAAAACCCATAAAGGCTAAGACCTTCGGCTGCTGAACTGGTGGTGTAGCGCGTGGTAAATCTGAAATTAAAACTGTACTACACTCCGATTTCTGTGAATTCTCGCCGTCGCGCGAGGTGGCACTTCTGGAAAAGCAGATTGAGTTTGAGCCGCACTCAACCTCCACGGCGACTTCTAAATTTCTTCAACCCACTTGGCATTGGTTTCGTCTGTATAGGCGCAATCGGGATCGCCCGCAAATCGCCCGCATTCGGGATCGCCCTTGGGATCCCGCTGTCAATCCCCGCTGAGAGATATTTATAAAAAATTCAGTTTTTTTTGCCTGAAATTCCCATTATCATTATCCGCAGTGTGGAGTGAAAGGAATTTCAAGTGAGCGGACATCATCTGTTTGATAGACTGCGAAAAAAATGGCGTTTTGTGGCGATCGCCCTGGCCACTGCTACGATTAGCTTTGTCATCGGTACGCTGATGCCAGGAAACCAACAGGGAAGCAACAATCCTGCAACCGCTCAGGTGCAGGTGCAGAATCTCAGCCAATCCTTAACGGTAAATCCGCTAGCAAAGGAAGTAGGGGACGATCGCACAGCGTTTAATGTCGATCGCACAATTGAGAAACTTCTGACTGTATTGGAATCAAAAGAAAAACTTTTGACTTTTGTGCCGCCGGAAGAGTTTCAGGGAACAACAGTTTTTGAAGGAAAAGTCAAAAATTCTGAGAAAGTTATTGCTTTAACGGTTGATGACGGGCCGTGGCCGGAAACGACGGAACAAATGCTCGATATTTTTAAGCAAAATGATGTTAAAGCAACTTTTTTTTGGCTAGGTCAATCTATCGAAAGTTCTCCTGAAATTGCTCGCCGAGTTGTCGCAGAAGGTCACGCGATCGGCAATCATACGTGGCATCACTGGTACGATGCGATGGATGCGGCGACGGCGGCTGATGAAATCGATCGCACGGCTAAACTTATTTACGAAACGACGGGAGTTAAGACTACTTTCTTCCGCCCGCCGGGGGGTGTTTTGAATAATGGTTTGGCTAAGTATGCTAAGGAGCAGAATTATTCTGTGGTGATGTGGTCGGTAACTTCTGCGGATACCGATCCGCGCGCTCAACCGTCGGCTTTTGTTAATAATGTGTTGAAGGGTGCGAAGCCGGGGGCGATCGTTTTGATGCACGATGGCGGGGGCGATCGATCTCGTACTGTTAAGGCTTTACCGGAGATGATTGCTGGTTTGAAACAGCAGGGATATCGGTTTGTGACGGTTCCTGAGTTGCTGGAAATGCAAGACCAATCAGCGTAAATTGTGGGGCGATTGCTTGTCTTTTTTTGAGGGTGATAATAAGGCTAAACAAACCCGGTTTCTTATCGTAGAAACCGGGTTTCTGACTCTCTGTGCGTCCATGACTGATATCAATTACGGCTGTACGGGAATGATTTAACCACAGAGAACGCAGAGAACACAGAGGAAGAGAAGAGAGAGATGAATAATTTCGATACTAACGGATTTGATATGAGTGAGGAAAATGCCGATCGCCCAAATCACCTAAAAAAAACCGATTGGCCTGCGATAATCAGCTTTGAGATATCAAATATTACAAATCAAACCTTGTCTGAACAGCTATTAATTCCACCAGAATCAACCGATAGCCCAAACTTCCCTCACTGGCTGCACTCGTTAGAAACCTGCGAGAGTACAAACAGTTGGGCGATCGCCCGCGCGGCCAAACTTCACCACGGAGATGTAATATTTACTCAGCAGCAAACCAGCGGGCGCGGTCAACACGGACGCACTTGGTATTCGCCGCCCGGTGTTTTTACTGCGAGCTTTGTCCTAGACAATCTCAATCCCCATCTGTTACCCGGACTCAGTTTAGCAGTCGGTTTGGCGGTGATTTACGCGATCGAAGATTTGGTTCCCGAATGCCGCGATATGCTGCGCCTGAAATGGCCGAATGATGTTTGGATACATCGCCACAAATTAGCCGGAATTCTCTGTGAAGCCACTTCTAGCAATGTTTCTGGCAAAACTCGCGCCGTTGTGGGAATTGGACTCAACCGCTGCGTAGATTTCGCGGCTGCGGGATTGGATGAAAGGGATCTTGGCAATGCGGTAAGCCTGCATTCTATTGCTAGTACAGTACCAGATGAACTGTGTTTGCTTGATCGACTGCGGCACTATTTACTCGAACTAGCCGATATGTTTTCTACCACAGACAAGCCAGCCTCCAAGTCCGGTTTAGCGCTACTTTTGCCGGAATTGCGCCGCCGTGATGCGCTGATTGGCTGCCCGGTGTCGATCGAACTTGCGTCGGAAACCATCTGCGGAGAAGCCGCCGGCATTGACGGAAGCGGCCGCTTGTTAGTATGCTTGGCGGGCGATCGAATACAAGCATTTACATCCGGCCGAGTTCGATTAATTTAAGAGGAAGAGGGAAGAAGGAAGAAGGAAGAAGGAAGAAGGGAAATGGAGTCACAGCAATATTTTCAGCCCTAAAAAATGTCCTAACCTTCTTGCCAGTTACTATAAATTAAGAGAAAGAAGTCATTAGTCATTAGGGAAAATTCCCAATTAACAATGCCCGATGCCCAATGCCCGATGCCCCATTCCCTATCCCCAATTCCCAATTCCCTATTTCCAATTCCCAATTTTAATTTATCACCTCAAATACTACCAATCTGCTCAGCCACAGGGGTTGATTTGCCTCCAAACCTTCGGGACGACCCTTAGTAGAAGCAACTTGTATTCTGTTGCCATTTATCCCTTGTCTAACCAAAATACCTTTCACATTTGTCGCCCTTTCCAGTGCCAACTTTTGATTTTCGGCTGGAGTGCTTTTCAAATCGCTGTAGCCAACTATCCTTAAATTCTTCGTGCGATTTTTCTCCATATATTCCTTGACTTTGCTAAGCTTTTGTGCTACATCTTTCGCCTGCAAACTTGCCGAACCAGCACCGAAATACACGCGAACTGGCATTATTATTTTTGGTGGCGGTGGATTTCCTATTATCACTGTATTTGTTACAGACTTCACCCCCGGAATTTTCTCAAAAGCTTGAGTTATTTTCTGAGCATCTGGCACTTTGCTGACGCTGCCTGCAACGGCGACTTTTCCCTCTGTATAGCGAGCTGAGATATTAATGCTTTCTACTTTATTCAAAAGAGCTACCGTCCGCTTGACATCGCCTTCGACTAAAACTGGATCAGGAGGTACTTCAACGGCTATAATTTTATTTTCAATTCTTAATTTTGGAGCCGCTTGCTGAGCAATGTTTTCCGCTTTCGATCGCAGCTTTTGATTCGGCACTCGTCCAGAAATCTCCAATAATTTATCTTTAACATCTGCCGCGATCCGATAAACCGATAACTCTGGAGCAGATTGTAAAGCTAAATTCGTATCTGCTTCTAAGCTCGCTTCAACTCCGCTGCGGTATTGATGAATTCCCCAAGGTAAGCCAATTAAACCTAACGCTGCCAAACCGATAATGGGTAAAATTGGCAGTTTAGAAGATTTAACTTTTACATCTGTCTCGATTAATTTTTGCAATTTCGAGTTTACTTCGGGTGGCACAGTTGCTGGATCGCCGTTAAATGACTGAAGTTGATCTCCGTATTCTTGAACAATATTGTTAAATATCGATCGCATTTTGTACTTAAACCACTGGCGGGTTTCTCCTTGCATCACTACTGCTAGATAACACGAACCCGCTACTTCCAATACTATGGTAGATGTGCCGTATTCTATGGCATCAATCTCGGCAATATTTCCAGACTGAGATATGCAATCGTTGACAAAAGCCCGAATAGCAGTCAGCATCCCCCCTACCATTTCTGATTCTAGCTGTTCGCGTTCAGAATGCTGCACTGCTGAAATTACTAATCCCGATTTTGCTTGAATTAAAAAAACAGCTTTAACACTCAGTGGTGTTGTTTCTTTCATCAGCAATTCTGCTTCAGAAATTCCCTGCAATTTTGCTTTAATTTTGCGACTAATTACCTCTGGACTTAAAGTGGCTTCTAGTTTTTCATTAATTTCCCGCATCATCTCGGCGATGTATTTTAAAATCGTGCTGCCGATTATCGGATAAAGTGCATCCGACATTGCTTCTCGCTTGAGATGAATTTGCTGTTTGATAGCGCTGGCCATTTCCGGCGCGATCGCCATGGCAATTTCATCGGGCGATTCACTCATTCTGTGGCTGATTCCCACTGTCAGAGCAGGTGATATGGCGACTCCCATCGATTGTCTATTTTCTCGGGTTTTGGTATTAATTATTTCATCAATTATGGGAGCTATGGTTTCGACAAATGATTTTCTCGACTCATTAATTGTTTGGATCATCATTTCGGGAAAAATGATTTTAATTCGTGCCAGTAATTCTTCCCGATCGCCTCCCCATTCAGCATCAGTAATTTTGCGATCGAGTTCCCCTACTTTATCGTTGAGTCTGTAATTATAACTTACAACTTCATCTAACAAGGGTAAAATAGATTCGATGACAGACTTTTGCAGTTGGGCGTGATGGCTAACCATCAGCTCGTCAATCAAAGGTTTCAGTAAATCGGTAAACAAGTCTGTCGATTCATAAATCCGATGTTCGATCGCCACAATCTGTTGTTCGATCTTCCCGAGTCTTTGATCGATCTTTTTATTCTGAATGATGGCATCGACAGCGGGGGCGATCGCAGATTCTATCTCTAGTTTTGCTTCCCCGATGTTTCGAGACAGCATTTCTACAATCACTGGCATTATTCTTGCCATCAACCCTTCTATCTCGGCTAAAACTTGCTGCTGAACTTCGACAATCTTAGTTTCATTATTTAATATTTGTGCTGCAATACCGCTGTTTTGAATAGCCGTGTTGACACCAGGTGCGATCGCCTCTCTCACCTCTAACTTTGTCTCCTCGATTTTCCGGTTCAGCGACTCGATCATTAACGGCATTAACCTTGCCATTATATCTTCCGGCTGAGATTTTTGCTGTCGCTGAAGATTATTTAGTCTACTTTCTACATCGCTCAATTTTCCTTGAACTTCTCTTTGAAGAATTGCTGATTGTATCAAAGGTTCGATCGTCCCTGCTACTTGTAATTTTGATTCATCGATTTTCTGATTCAGCAAATCAGTTATTGCCGGCATTAGCATCGCCATTATCTCTTCTGGCTTCTGAATTGGCGACTGTTGCGTAGCCAGTCGGCGTTCGATGATGCTCAATACTTTTTCTTCTATTTCTACCCAAGCTATTCTTACCTGTACTGAGGGGGTAACAGCTTCGACAATCTCTGATTTTAATTCACTAATTTTGCGGTTCAGCAATTCGCTAACTACTGGTACTAGCTGCTTGATTAAATCTTCCGGTTGCTGCTGGTAACGATGCTGAATATTCGCAACTCTATCTTCAATTCTTACTACGTGTTCTTCAAGTCCGTTTTGATTGTGAATTACTTGATTGACTTTTGGTGCGATCGCCGAAGCTACCTCTAACTTAGACTCCTCTACCTTACGGTTGAGCAGATCGCCCACCACCAACATCACCCGTTGCATTAACTGTTCTGCATTCGGCAGTGGCTGCTGGTTCAAATTAGCAATTTGATTTTCCAAATCCGCTAATTTTGCCTGCAATTCGAGCGGATTATTATTACTGCTAGCGAGTGCGATCGCCTTTTTTGATTCCGACTTCAACCCCTCTAATTCATCTCTCACTAACTCAGGAATTAACGGTTTCAGTAAAGTCATCAACTCTTGGGGTTCAGACATCAACTTCTCAAAATTTTCTAACCTTTGTTCCACGCTCAAAACATTACTGTAAAATTCCGGTAAATCCCTTTCAAACAGCAGTTCTTGCAACCGCTTAAACTCCTCTACTGCTTGTTCTAATTCTTCCTCCGACGGTCGATTTTTTTGAGATACCTTCCCGGCTATAGATAAATCTGGTTCCTCATTATTGTTTTCTCGTCTTTGAGAGGGGATCTCTTCATCATTAGTTAATACTTCCGGTACAATACTCGGTGATTCGATCAGAAAAGACAATTGTTTGCGCCGATTTTCCTCATCCTCTAATCGCTGAACCGACTTTTCCGAAAGCGGTAATTTCAGCTCGCTTGGCTCTTTTTTGGATTTTTTCAATAACTGAAATTCAGTCAGTATGACTAGCAATTCCTGAAGTTGCTCTCCAGCTTTAGAACTTGCCTGAGTTGCATCAGAAACTTCTTTTTCTGACTGATATATTTTGCCTGGATTATCATTATATTCTGCCATACTGAGCTACCAAAAGTTGATTTTTATCGACCGAAGGAAATTACCAGCTTGCTTGCCGCCTCACCCCAGCGAAAATCAATAGGAATGACACAATTTTTCGCAGCGTCAGGCTTACTAAAGCTATCGCCCTATTTTAACTGCTGTTCTGCGACTAGCCAACTGAGCCGCTAACTGCAATGCTGCCTTCATGCTGGAGGCATCGGCAATTCCTTGACTTACAATATCAAAAGCTGTGCCGTGATCGGGAGATGTGCGGACAAAGGGTAAGCCAATTGTAGTGTTGACTGCTTTGTCGAAAGCCATCAATTTGACTGGAATCAAGCCTTGGTCGTGATACATTGCCAAGTAACCGTCGTGAGCTTCTTTGGCTAAGCCGTACCAAACTTTAGCCGGTTTTACCCACATGGTATCCGGGGGTACTGGCCCGTCTAACCGCACTTGAGGAAAACGATCGCGCTGCGTTTCCAACCACGGTATCATCCAATCTTGCTCTTCATTTCCCAGTTTGCCATTTTCCCCACTGTGAGGGTTTAAGCCAGAAATCGCAATTTTCGGTCTTTCGATCGCAAAATCTTCCCGCAAACAGTCTATCAGCAATTCTAGTTTTTCGCTGAGCAATTCTGGAGTCAAAGCATCCGGTACTTGACGCAGGGAAATATGTGTGGTAGCGAGTAAAGTTACCAGCGTCCAGCCACTGTGGGGAGATGTGGCGACAAACAGCATTCCGAATCGCTGCGATTTTGCCCTTTCTGCGAGGAGTTCTGTTTGTCCGGGATAATTGTAACCGGCCGCCTGCCAGCAAGTTTTGGAAATGGGGCCGGTGACAATGGCCGAGAATTCGCCGGCGATGGTACGGGCGATCGCCTGTTCCATATACGCAAAGCTAGCCGCCCCACTAGCAGCATTCCCGACACCGGGGACAATTGAGCCCCACTTGCTGTCTGGTTCAATATCAATAATATTTAATGTTTCGGGATTTGCCGCTTCTGCTGGATTGCTCGATCGCAACTTATCGTAAGTTTGCTGCAAAATTCTCTTAGATCCGAAAACCGTCACCATCAAAGCAGCAGGGGGATCGGCCAATGCCTTGAGAATCACTTCCGGGCCAATTCCCGCCGGATCTCCCAGAGTTACAGCTAGTTTTGATTGCCGATCGAGACTCAAAGCAGTTTTCTCCAACAAAATACAGGAATTTCGGCACTGAAATTTTAGCATTCATGTACCTGGTTGCCCCAAATTATATTATCTTTATTTAATGCGATCGCCCAATTAGACATATAAAACCATGAATCCTGAAATTTTCAATGCAGCCTTTTTGTCCTTTTCCCTAATTTTCGTGGGTATAGGCGGAGGCTTCCTCCTGCTCAAACTGCAAGGCGGCGAAGAATAAGTTTTTGCAACAATCATTCAGAAGTCTTCTAAATTAAGCCTTCTAGCTTCTGCCTGCCACCCATAGCCAGCCTGCTGCCGAAGCTTTCAAGTCCAAAATGAGAAAAAATCAGGCTTTTGTTAAGTTTTTATAAAAAACATAACAAAAACCTGATACCATCTTATTGAAAGTTTAAGATTCATCATTAATCCCTAGATGACTTTATTGATTTTAGGTGCCACCGGCACTCTCGGCCGCCAAATAGCCCGCCGCGCCCTAGACGAGGGCTACCAGGTGCGCTGTTTAGTCAGAAATTACAGAAAAGCTGCATTTTTGAAAGAATGGGGCGCTGAACTCGTACCGGGGAACCTTTGTCAGCCCGACAGCTTGATTCCTGCACTAGAAGGCGTCACTGCTATCATCGATGCAGCAACAGCCAGCGCGGCAGATTCTGTCAGCATCAAAAGAGTAGACTGGGACGGAAAAGTATCGCTAATCCAAGCAGCAGCAGCAGCAGGCATCAAGCGTTACATATTCTTTTCTTTTCTCGATGCCGAGAAATATCCGCAAGTTCCCTTGTTGGAAATCAAGCGCTGTACGGAGCTTTTCTTAGCAGAATCCGGTCTAGATTACACAATCTTGAGACCTTGCGGCTTTTTGCAAGGACTGGTGAACCTGTACGCCATGCCGATTTTGGATGGTCAGGCAGTCTGGCTGCCCAACAAGCCGTCAGCCCTTGCTTATATGAACACTCAGGACGTGGCAAAGTTTGCCGTCCGAGCTCTTACCGTTCCCGAAACCGAGAAAAAAACCTTTCCGGTGGTGGGAAATCGAGCTTGGGATGCTGAGGAAATTGTGCGGTTGTGCGAGCGGCTTTCTGGGAAGCAAGCCAAAATCACCCGCACGCCAGATGCCTTGTTGCAGGCTACTCGTCAATTTGCTAAGTTCTTTCAGTGGAGTTGGAACGTAGCTGACAGATTGGCTTTTTCAGAAGTTTTAGCAGCCGGAAAACCCTTGAAAGCTCCGATGGATGACGTTTACAGCGTCTTCGGAATCGACCCCAAAGAAACTACTACTTTGGAGTCTTATCTCGAAGAATACTTTAATCTGATTATGAAGAAGCTCAAGGAAATAGAGTACGAGCAGCTTAAGACTAAAAAACGGAGTAAACAAAAAATGCCCTTTACTTTTTAAAGTGCCGAAAGCTGGAATTATATACAACGACGTTAAACCAGTCTCTTGTCGCATCGCCGAAGAGTTGAAAGACAAGCTGACTGCCCGCGGCTGGGAGGTCTGCGCGGTTTCCGGTGCCGGGGGAATTTTGGGCTATTCTAGCCCCGATCGCCCGATGTGCCATACTCCGATCGACCAACTCGTCCCCCCCGGTTTTGACAGCGACATGGAGTTTGCAGTGGTTTTGGGCGGCGACGGTACGGTGCTGTCGGCATTTCGCCAAGTTGCTCCCATCGGAGTGCCGCTGCTGACTGTCAATACCGGTCACATGGGCTTTTTAACAGAAACTTACCTGAACTTGCTCCCGCAAGCTTTGGAAAAGGCGATCGCCGGAGAATACGAAATAGAAGAAAGATCGATGCTGGCGGTGCGGCTGTTTCGAGAAAACGACTGCCTCTGGGAAGCCCTTTGTCTCAATGAAATGGTGCTGCACCGGGAACCGCTGACTTGTATGTGTCATTTTGAAGTGGCGATCGGTCAGCACGCCTCTGTTGACATTGCAGCAGATGGAGTCATCATCGCGACTCCGACAGGATCGACAGCTTACGCCCTTTCTGCGGGTGGCCCTGTCATCATTCCCGGAGTGCCGGTGTTGCAGTTGCTGCCTATTTGCCCGCATTCAATGGCTTCGCGGGCTTTGGTGTTTTCCAACACTGAGCCGGTCAAGATTTTGCCGGCAAGTCCGAACCGCCTGGTAATGGTGGTAGACGGGAACGGCGGATGTTATGTTCTGCCGGAGGATTGGGTGCAAGTCGAGCGAGCTCCGTACCAAGCCCGCTTTATTCGGGTGCAATCTTTTGAGTTTTTCCACATTTTGCGGGAAAAATTGGGCTGGGGCTTGCCTCACATTGCTAAACCGAGTTCCGTTGAGTTGCCTTGATAGTTGTTGGTAATAAGCGGAGTGTAGCGGAGTGCTAAAGTCCCGTCACTTCGGCTACCCTTCGGCTACCCTTCGGCTACGCGGTTCCTGAGCCCTTCGACTACGCTCAGGATAAACTACGTCGAAGGGCAGTGCAAGGATCAGTGCAAGGATCAAGTGCAAGGCTCAGTACGTCGCCTTTTAGGGCGGCTTTTTCTTTGTTTTTGGGCCGGATAAAGCTCGATCGGAATCTCCTACGGCATCCTTAATTCTCGATCAAGATTCCGAACCATCTCCTCGCGGAAGCAGCGTTTACGAGAGAACGGTTCGATTCAGTGGCGACAGATATGACCAAAACGAAGTGCGAAAACCCTGTGCGTCCGCTCCAATAACTTGTTAGTTGGATGGTTACGGGGACTTCGGTTTGACTTCAAATTCCATTTGGGAACCGTAGAAGCAAACATCAAATTCAAGAAAGAAATTCGTCTGCCCCAGAATCAAAGGTGTATTTGGACGCTTCACTCATGCAAAGACTAATTCAGTTGGTGGAAATTCTCCAATTCTGGCGATCGCAGAAAAAGGCATTGCTGGTTGGTTGCCGAGATTACCAGCTAATTGAATAATGGCTTTGCGATCTTCCCACACGCCGCCCAGTTGAAGACCAAGTTCGCAAGGTAGGACATTAACTGTAGCCCCACTATCCACCAAACCGATCGATTCAACTATTCGATCTTCCCGGCGTAATGATAATTACAGTCTTGGTAAACTATCAAACTCATTTTGGGCTGGGCTGGTGGTTGAATACTTAAATCGCATACATCAATTGCTCTGTGTTGATTTTTTGAGGGTTTCCATCAAAACTGCACCCGCCCCAAAGCTATCATAGGTCGTTGGCAAATCATATGTTTTAAATGGTTCCAACGGTGAAATATCCTCAGCCATATCCAAATCCTCAGCCAGAATCCGAATTAGTCTGAGTTTTTCTGTTGCGGAAAGCAATCGTGCGGACGGAAGCACTTCAGCTAGTGTCATTTCATGTACCTCTTTGCGAGAATTCATATTTATAGTTTACTCTACATGAATCAATCTCAAAAAGCTGCCCTGATACGCTAGCTTTTATAAGCTATTGAACTGTGTCAATGGCAGATACGGCATTCGATCGACCATGCCAAGACTGCTGTCAATGATTTTGTAGGGAAATCTCTGAGCGTCAACCATTCTGTTCTTGTTGTTTTGTCGTCAGAAGATTCATTAAAACATTGGCAGCCTCAGAGCAATTGTAAGGCGACCAGACCGGATACTCTCGATCGGCAAAAAAAAAGTTTGTTGCATCTTCTTCTTTGACCAGTTCTGTTGCCAGAAACTGCATCAGCCGAAGCTTGTCAATTTTTGAAAGTTCCTGGATCTGTGACATTAGTTCAGCCAATGGCATTTGAGAATCTCCTCGTTTGAGGTTTGGCGAAAAGATTGGATCTACTAGCTTGTTGCATGGTGCGCGATCGAAGCGTATCTATTTATTCTACCAATTTTCTGATTTGTCAAGCTCTCGATCGAGATTCCGAATCATCTCCAAAGTCAGGCAGCGTTTGCGAGATAGCATTGGTACGCAGGAACATTTTTGGTTTAACATCCCACCCATTACCTATTCGCCATTCCCTAAACCACTGCTGCGATCGAGAAAATCAGTAATCTCCTGATAAAAAGCCTGTCCCTTTCCCCTGCTGCTACTTGCAGTCACCAACAATCTTAAAACTTCCACAAGCGAACTAATCGTAGCATCAAAAATCAATGCAAACAACTGGCTTAAATCGTCTTGGTTTTGTTGCCCGTAGGCTAAAGCATTAATATAATCATTGCGGATTTGGTTGTCAATCACCACAATCGGATAGCCTGCACGGATTAAGAGTAAATTCATTAATAATCTGGCCGTTCGACCATTCCCATCCCGAAAAGGATGGATAGAAACAAAACGATAATGAGCGATACTTACATATTCGACTGGATGGAGCCTTAAAGCAGATTCCGAGTTGAGCCAAAGCGCAAAATCCCCCATTAATTGAGATAGTAAATAATGGGGAGGATAACGATAGTTCGTTCCTGCCGCCATCACATCCAGAGTGCGATAACTACCCGCTTCCTCCGGGTTAATTTTGCGGAGAATAAGATTGTGAATTTGCTTTATTTCCCATTCATTAATCTCCGTATCCCTTTGGGCTAAATTTTCAATATAATCGATCGCCTCCTTATGTCCAATAACTTCTAAATGTTCGTCAAGGGTTTTGCCCCCCACAGTAATGCCCTTCGTTAAAACTAATTCCGTTTCACTTTGGGTTAAAGTATTACCCTCAATGGCATTTGAGTTATAAGTAAAGCGAACATCATAGAGCTTTTTGAGTTCGGCGACGAGGGTGGAATCGAACGGTCTAAACCCATCTAGCCAAGCTTTTAGTTTATCGATTCGTTCTAATTTAAGCCGATAATTCATGATTAAATAGTTGTCGATCGAAGAGGTTAATGAGAATTCCTTTTGTTTACCTAAAATAATTACCTTTTGAATGAATTTCTCGTATAGTTGAGTTTCCATCTTTGAAAATACTCCCCCCTTCCCTAAACTTGATGAATAGAAACCCCTTCGCCTCGATCGAATTCCCCTAAGCTTTGACGAATACCTGCAAGAGTTTCAAGAAGTTCTAACCGATTAAGTAGTTTTTCATAACTTTCCGCATCCTGAAGCACAGCAACCGCTTTACCATTAATGGTGATTACGATTGGTGTTTTATCTGTTTCAAACTGATGAAGCAACTCAGCAGCTTCCTGTTGAAATTGGTTCAGAGGACGGCTATGGGAGAGGTTAAGCATGGTGTTCACTTTTTTTGAGTGTTGTTAACAATTTAGCAAAAATTATTTTTTATTGCCTAAATTATAAATTCACCTCAATCCCCAACTCCTGACAAAATTCCTGAATCAGGCGATCGCTCTCCGACCTTGCCCGATCCTACCAATTTTTTGTAGGTCAAACTCGCGATCGAGCTTCCGAATCATCTCCAAGGTGAGGCAGGGTTTATGAGATAACGGCTAAAGTGAGCGGCGGCAGACAGGTTAGATCACCCACCGATAACCTCTGTTCCGTCCGCACCAACGCAGTGTTAGGCGGGCTTCAACAACTTAACTAAAAACCCAATAGAGCCTTTTGAACTTCCTCCGATGAGACTTCAACTAGATTTTCAGTCGTAACATCTTCGTACTGGTAACTCAACTCAATCTCTCCGTCAACAGCGCTTACAAGCCTCAGTTGGAGGTAGGAAGACTGATTTGACCATACCAGCCCTTCAAGAACACCATAATTGTCTGTAAGTTTATTTTTGTAATAGGGTTTACTCATTTCTGTCTCATCCTATTTGATAGTTGTTGAAATGATTCAAAATCTATTGCTGTAGCACCCGTCCCCTGGTTTGCCAAACCGAGTTCCCTACAAATAATTTTATAAACTTCTTTAGAAAATCCCCCCTTAAAATCCCATTGTCTACCTTCTTCTGCCATTGTTACAATACCTGAGATATTTGGATATCTATAACCAAGTTGATTGTTTACAATATAAGCTGAGAGTTGATTACTATATTTAAATTTTAAAGGACGCAGCTCCTTTAGTAGTAGCAACAACTCAATACGTGCGTCCCTGCGTCGCTTCTCATCTGCCTCCCTGCGTCGCTCCTCATCTGCCTCCCTGCGTCGCTCCTCATCTGCCTCCCTGCGTCGCTCCTCCTCTGCTTCCCTGCGTTGCTCCTCCTCTGCCGCTCTAAGCTGACTCTCTAAGTTATCTCGCTCAACACTTAGTTCATGTTTGCGATCAACTCCAACCAAGTCTATCGTTACAAGGTCAAGGAAACTAGGTTTTGGAGAGCCTATATTTTTCCAGATACTCTCTACTTTTTGGATCAAACCAGATAATTCATTTTTGTAACTTTGAGGGATATTGTCTGCGTTTAGCCAAAGCTTACTAACTTGTTCGCCTTTTTCGGTGGTTTCAATTTCATACCAGAAATTGACTGTTTCAAAAGCTTCGCCAATGTCCAATTTTTGAGCTAATTCAGGATGTTTTTTCTTGATTTTTTTGATATGGAAGAAAACTTTTCCATCAGGATTAAAAAAAGTATGACCGACAAACCCAAATCCTCTATCAGGATTGTAGCCTTTGATACTGCCGAAGTCTATTGTCATAAAGCTAATTCTCTTCACTTACCATAAAGGGGCATGACTACACTATAAACAGGATTTTCCTGCTGACAAAAGAAACTTTCAAGGTAGCCTAACTTATAATTGTATCGCAGTTGCGGTACAATACTGGATAAAATCGAATAATACCGCAGATCGAGGACGTAGGTCAACTCCTTCTTACTCCCCATCAGAATCTCCTTTCCTCGATCGAGTTCGCCGCACAATTCAACTTAAACACTTAAGCCGTCGCACTGAAAAAAGCTATCTTTATTATCTTTGAGATTAGAGTCGATCGCACACTCTCGGCGATCGGTGCATTATGATAAAGCAAGCAGCGATAAATTATCGTCTTCATAAAATAATTCGATCGCGTTAAAATTCTGACGCAGCAAATTTTCAATTTGCAATGTCGAACAGTTTCCAAGACAAAGCCAAATAACTTTCGGTGGATTCCCAAATACTAAGCTCAGATCGTGCATATCCGCGTCTTTCGAGACAATCATCAAATTATTGTCTTTTGCATAATCCCAAACTATTGGGTCGATCGTTGCTTTCATGCC
Source organism: Microcoleus sp. N9_A2 (assembly GCF_036701775.1). Classification (NCBI taxonomy): domain Bacteria; kingdom Bacillati; phylum Cyanobacteriota; class Cyanophyceae; order Oscillatoriales; family Microcoleaceae; genus Microcoleus; species Microcoleus sp. N9_A2. The sequence continues at coordinate 32,875 of NZ_JAUBRH010000016.1, forward strand.
CACATCAAAGGACGTGAAGCTAATTTGGGAAAATATCGCTCAAACGATTCGGCAACTTGGGCGACAAGTTTTCATCAAAAAGTAATTTCATGCGGATAAGGTCGCAGTCATAAACCGACGCTCACGGTCAGCAGCATAAGCTATACAAGCTTTTAAATCTTCTCGTGTCAAATCGGGAAAATCGTCTAGAATTTCTGCTTCGGTCATCTCGGAAGCCAGGTACTCAAGCACTTCATAAACCGTAATTCGCAAGCCGCGTACACAAGGCTTACCACCGCGTTTATTTGCCTCGATCGTGATATGGTTTCGGTAGTTCATAAGAAACACTCGGTAATACCATTTTTCTGTGAAGCTACATAGAATGTATCCTTACCCCATGCGTCTTTGCGAATGTCGTCTAGGGTGATATTTTTTCCTTCCCAGATTCCGGCTAGCTCAAAAAAGGATTGTTCTCGATCGGAGTCATCATCCGTTCTCATGCGATCGAGGTCGCCGTCCCAGGCGAGTTTACCCCGTAGCGCACGTAGGTTCTGTTGGTTTTTCATTTGGATCAGCAGGCTCAGGGCCAATTCGATGACTTCTTGTTGTGCAGTCAGTCCGGTGACTTGGAGCGCATTGGTGATGAGGGAGCTATCGATTTCGATCGTGCTTTTCATAGGTGCTTTTGGGGTGAGTTTTATCGATCGCGCTTTCATCCGATTATAAGCGATCGCCCATCGGCAGCGATCGACATCTAGCGTATCTATTTATTCTACCAATTTTCTGATTTGTCAAGGTCTCGATCGAGATTCCGAATCATCTCCAAAGTCAGGCAGCGTTTGCGAGATAACGGCTAAAGTGGGCGGCGGCAAGTAACACCGAAACGAAGCAACTTCTTCACGCACGAATAACTGTAACGGTTCGCCCCATTGGTGTCAGATGAATTTCAGTATTCAGTCGTTCTTCTAATTCGATCGCATTCTCGCGTCGATCGAATATCACCAACCACCCTTCATCTTGTCCCAATCGAGCAAAATACCCATCTAACTGTTCCAACCCTTTACTCAACGGATCGACTTTCCGAGTTCGCCAAACCTTCAGTTCAATTCCCAATGTTACCTCACCATAACGCAAACATAAATCCATTCTGTCGCGTCCGATCGCATATTCCCGCTCCAATGTTCCCCCACCATTAATCACCCGATGCAGAAACGCCATCAACACTAAATGCGGGGCTATTTCGGGATAAGATGCACTTTTGAGTAACGGTTCGCCATGCTGTAGCCAAAATTCCAGAAAAGTTTTGAGTAACGCTTGCGTGTCTAATTTGCCTTCATGAGTCAACCAACTCGGTGCAATTTGCGGCAGAGAAGCCATTGGGGTTACGGTGAGGACGCGGGGCAACACTTCTCGATAAATTGGATTGGCGATCGTCAATCCACCCTGAACATCCATCTTACACAAACCCAAATCGATTAAAAACTGAATATCATCATTGGGGATATTGCCCAGTTCCAAACCCGCCAACATCGGCTCGATAATGGCTTTGACTCGGTTTTCTCTGAGTCGTTCTGCCAAACTATCCAAATGCGTATCTTGCCGTTGTATTAAAATTTCTTTAGCTGATAAAATATGTTCGGGTGTAATTTCTATAGATTCATCTGCTACTAATTCTTCTACAATTTCCTTAGCTAAAGCATTCACTAACCAAGGTTGTCCCTGAGTCAGTTCAAAAGCTAATGCTACGGCTTCAGGTGTAAAAACTTGTCCGGTATCTTGGGTATGTTGCGCGTAAAGTTCCGCGACTTCTTCTGCATTAAAATCTCTCAGAGTAATTGATCGCACTTTAATATTAAACGGACTAGATGTATGGAGTCGATCGCTTCCCCCCGCAGCCACTTTGTAATCGCGAACATCCCGCAAACCAATTAAACCCACCGATTGCGGAAACGCTTTCGGGCGATTGGGATAACCATCGCGCAGTTGTCGCAGAATAGAAATCAAAGCTTGGTCTTGTAGTGCGTCAATTTCATCGATGAAAACCACCAAAGGACGAGATGAAACTTGTGCCCAAGCTTGTAAAGCAGCCCGAATTTTCTGTCCCGACTGCATCGCTGTCCAGTCAGGCGGTTGTAATTCGGGTGGGAGGCGGACGGAAATATTGTCTCGCCAAGCACCGAGAATCGCCTCTTCTGCACCCGCGATGTCTTGACTGAAGGGTGCGCCCACTTCAACTGACAGCATCACGGCTGTATATTGTCCGCTTTCGGTGAGTTGTTTGGCTAACGCCAGCATAGCGGTGGTTTTCCCCACTTGCCGGGGTGCATGGATGACGAAATAGCTTTGCTGAGCAATCAGTCGCTCTAAATTCGGGAGGCGACGGGTGGCAGGAAGCAGATAGTGGATGTCATCGCGGCATGGGCCAGCAGTATTGAACCAACGCGGCATAGGTCAACTGGGGCGAATGGGGCTGCTCTCAGTTTACTGTACTGTTGTTGGAATGGCGTTCTAGTTGTTAAGCGGGAGTTTGTACCGACTCTTCGGCCCCGATGAAACTCTCTCAGAGCGAAAGTCGTGCTCGATTCTTGATTCATAGAACGGAAGAACCCCAACTGCCAACTGCCAAAGTTTCACTCTTCCACCCGATAGCCCAATTCCGCCAAACGAGTGCGCGACTGCCGCCACTTCGGCTGCACCTTGACAAATAACTCCAAGTATACTTTGCCTTCAATTAACTTTTGAATCTGTTCCCGGGCCGCACTGCCGATCGACTTGAGCATACTGCCGCTTTTACCGATTAAAATACCTTTTTGGGAATCCCGTTCGACGTGAATCGTCGCCAGAATGCGGGTAATTTTCGCTTCTTCTTGAACAATGTCGATCGCAATTGCTACGGAATGCGGTACTTCTTCCCGCGTCAGCAGCAAAATCTGTTCCCGAATCAATTCGCCCATAATAAAGCGTTCCGGCTGGTCAGTCACCAAATCTGGCGGATAATAATAAGGCCCAACCTCCAAATGTTCGATTAACAATTGTTGCAGCGGTTCGACACCTTCGCCCGTGAGAGCCGAGAACTTGACGACTGGCCACTCAGGATTGACAATTTGCTCGTAAGTGCGATCGATCAACACGGAATCCTCCGGTTGTTCGTCCAACTTATTCATCCCCAAAATCACCGGAATTTTGCAATTGCTGAGAATTTCTATAATATATCGATCGCCCCCACCCGATTCCACCGAACCATCCACCACAAACAGCACCACATCCACAGACTGAATCGCAGTGCGCGCATTCTGCACCAAAACCTTACCCAATTGGTGGTGCGGCTTGTGAATTCCGGGAGTATCGACAAAAATAATTTGTGCTTCAGGTGTCGTCAGGATGCCCCGCAGCCTGTTGCGCGTCGTCTGAGACACCGGCGAAGTAATCGCAATTTTCTGCCCCACCAACTGATTCATCAGCGTGGATTTGCCAACATTCGGCCGCCCGATAATACCCACAAAGCCCGATTTGTAACCCGCAGGAGCCGCGGGAACACCCATAATTTCCGATAAGTCTATAATCTTGCTATCTTCCACTAAATTCACCTATTTTCAAGCCCCTTCTCTGCCTATTGTCGCTTGAAAACACTCAAACGCCCATCGATGCACTGTAGCATCTTTCTCGTCCTGGTATAGCGCGTAACACTCAAAGGGCGATCGACCTGCTGGGACAGTGTTAAGATGCGATGTGCGATCGGCAAAACTTGATATCTGAGACAAAATTTGATAAAGTTCCAATGACATCGCTCGAAAATGAATCATTCTGGTAAAACCGACTCCCCAATGCTGTAACAACTTCAGATGTGTAAATATCTAACTCAACTGAAACTTTTCTACAGTTTGTCAGGCCAACCAGTTTTAACATTTTTGAGAATGTTTGGTAATAAATTAGGCAGGTTAAACTCAAACTCAAAAGCTCAATGTCATGAGGCGCTTTTTTCATAAAAGCTACTGTTTTTAGAACCTACCTAAATTAGTGCTAATCGTCATAAAGTTGAGGAGATGAATCGGATGAAATCGAAATTATTTTGGAGTTGCTGCACCGTTTTGGTAGCAAGCTTGCCTGTTTCCGCCTTGGCTCAAACCAGCCCTCCCACCAGCCCTCAAGCAGGTATTGACTACAAGGGTGGCTCGAAGAAATATCAGTTGGTACCGGGCAGAATCCAAGACCGAACCTTGCCTAAAGCCTTTGACTTTCCAATTATTACCAATGTTGGTACTGACACTAGCATCACCTCGGATTTCCTAATTACCGATCAGTTTCGCGCCCCAGCGGGTCGTACAGAATACACCGGAGCTCTCACCGCCTGGGCAGCATCAATCAGAGAATGTCTTGCCAAACAACCGCTGTTGATTCGAGCCAGCACTAAGAACCCGATTCAGATTAATGGTAGAGTAGGCACGATTGTCAGAAATGCAAATAACCGTGCAGTTTGCAAATAAGCCAGCAATATCACAGGGGCTAAATTGACCGTAATTGCTGTAAGGGCGGGTTCACCAATATCTCCCATGCAAGCATCTATACACTAAACCCGTCACCGCAGCGATATTGGGGTCAATCGAGGCCAGTTGATATAACTTCCGCTATCTACAGATAAAAACTAGAGAGTGTTTTTGAACAAAAAGAGCAATAGGTTTTCTATTGCTCTTTTTGTTAGCGAAATTTCAATTAATATCGATTAGGACTCAATACGGTTCACTTAAGACAGATCCCCCTAACCCCCCTTAAAAAGGGGGGGACAAGAATGCCCTCAAAGTCCCCCTTCTTAAGGGGGATTTAGGGGGATCTCCGGGGCATAAATATGTTAAGTGAACCGTATTGGATTAGGAATTCTATGATATCGGCTGAAACGACATCATATAAGAGGTTTGTAGTGAGGAATGCAAGTCCTTAAACTGTGATAAGGACTTGCATTCCTCACTGCAAACGACATAATTACGCAGAAACCAGATTTTTCCCAAAAAATCCCGTGGAACCCGAGGGATATGGATTTTAACACCTGGTTTATCAAAGTTTGTCTGGGTAATTCACGATTTAGTAGCGCAAAATTCATGTGTACTCAGTAAAATTTCCCCATAATCAGGAATCCAAGCTAGCCACTTTTCTTCCGAACATTCACACAACAGCCACGCTTCGTCAAAGCTGAATGCGGTTGGCGGATTGAACAATTTAACCCACATAGAAGGAGCCAATTTTGGTGCAGGTACGGCGCAGCCAAATTTTTCCCAGTCGCGGACACCGGCGAAGCTTCCGGGCGTTGCTTGAGATTGCCAAGTACGAATATCTGTTTGCAGTTGCATAACTACTCCTGTCTAGCTAAGAGTCTGCACCAGGGCGCGGTTGAAACAACGCAGAGCGAAGGCGCAGATAAACTTTGATTATGTAGTCTATGTTACGGAATTATCTAGGCAAATGTGTAGCCTTGTAGCAAAAATTTACAATCGAGAGGAAAACACAGGCTCAAAGCTGAAAAGGTCGCTCGGCTATTGTTGCGATCGGTAGCGATCGATTACGATCGTAAAAACATCGGATTCATAGCAACCGCACCCGACGCTTAGGAGGTTCTTAATTCCTTCTTCCCTCTTCCCTCTTCCTTTGGTCAACTGTCAACTGTCAACATGAACCAAACTGCCAAATCTCAGTGGAAAACTCTGGACCGCTTTGTAGAAATCAACTCTCATTGGGTAAAACTAATCGCCGAACATCTCGAAACGACCGAAGGGCAAACAGTAGAATATTGGCGAGTAGAAAGAGCTGATTCAGTTGTAATCTTGACCATTCAAGCTGACAAATTGCTGTTTCCCCCACCGATGTATCGCCCCGGCGTGGCAGAAGCAACCCTGGATTTTCCCGGCGGTCGCGTACCAGCCCAATCCACGCCAGCAGCGGCTGTTCCAGCTATACTCAAGAAAGAACTAGGCGTGACAGAAAGCGCGATCGCCCGCATGGAACCCATTAACACCGTCGGCTGGGCAATAAACAGTTCCTTCTCCAATCAAAAACTCTACGGTTTTGTTGCAGAATTGCACCCTACAGCAACAGTCAACCCCGAACTTATCGGTGCTGAATATCCTGTCACCCCAGACGGAATTCGCGACTTGCTTAAAAAATTAACTTGCCTCCAATGTCGAGCATTACTGCTAGAATGGCAAAATCAAGTTGATTTTAAATTTTAGATTTTAGAATTGGCAATTGTCCCCCGCTGCTCGCTGATTTGAATTTTAGGACTTACGCTCATAAACCCGGTTTCTCTGCCAAATCTTGGGTAAAGCAGCAAATTATCTAAGAAAAAAACCTGGTTTCTAGCCCCTTGTCTGTAAGTCCTAAAATTCCTGAAAACCCAAATCACCGGAGCTAATCATGCCTCTCAATAATGAAGTTGCTGTCGAATGCCTCGACGTTACATATCGTCTCAACCGCAGGCATTTAGTAGACAAACTCAATTTCAAAGTGCTGCAAGGAGAAGTTTTAGTATTGCTGGGACGCAGCGGTAGTGGCAAAACTACTACCATGAAATTGATTAACAATTTACTGACGCCAAGCAGCGGCGAAGTTCTTGTCATGGGAAAACCAACAACTCAGTGGAACCCAATTCAACTACGCAGAAAAATTGGCTATGTGATTCAAGAAATCGGTTTATTTCCCCATTTTACCGTCGAGCAAAACGTCGGTTTAGTGCCGAAATTGGAAGGTTGGGAGGGCGATCGTATTCAATCTCGCGTCCGGCAACTGTTAGAATTAGTCAACCTCGACCCCCAGCATTTCGCCAAACGCTATCCCCATCAGTTATCCGGCGGACAGCGGCAGCGGGTAGGCGTCGCTAGAGCACTGGCGGCTGACCCTCCGATATTGTTAATGGACGAACCGTTTGGTGCTTTAGACCCCATTACTCGTCTGGAATTGCAGCGAGAATTCGGTCAATTGCAGCAGCAACTGGGTAAAACTGTGATTTTTGTAACTCACGGCATTCAAGAAGCTTTTTTGTTAGCTTCTAAAATTGGTTTAATGCAGGATGGACGATTGGTTGAATTGGGTTCGCCGGATGATTTTTTAAAATCTCAGCATCCAGAAGCTCGCGCATTTCTTGAATGTTTGCAAGTAGCTAAATTTGAATAATTTAGCAAAAATTTGATAATATAGTTTTAGTAACTAAGCTGATAATCAAACGATGCACAGTCTTTACGAGACAGACTTCTATGCTTGGACGCAAGAACAAGCCAAGTTACTTCGCAAGTGTCAGTGGAGTCAACTTGACTTGCCAAATTTAATTGAGGAGATTGAATCTTTGGGCAAACAGGAACGTCAAGAAATTAGAAATCGTTTGAGCATTTTGCTGGGACATTTGCTGAAGTGGCAATATCAGCCCCAGCAGCGGAGTCGTAGCTGGCTGTCTACAATTCGAGTGCAGCGGCGGGACACTCAGAGACTGATACAAGATAACCCAAGTCTGAAACCTTACTTGCAAGAAGCTTTCCAAGAAGCTTATCAAAACGGTAGAGATTTGGCAGTAGGAGAAACCGATTTACCTCTCAAAACATTTCCTCAAAATTGCCTTTACAGCTTAGAGGAAATTCTGGATTCTCGCTTCTATCCTGGTGAACCAAGTCCTGAAATGGAAAATGATTTATAAGATTGACAGCAATCAGTAATAACCAATTACCCAATGATCAATTTTATCAACCGCTATGGCGCTGAGATAATTCAGCGCGCCAGTGAACACTTATATTTAGTAACTGTTGCAATTTTTATCGCTATTATTGTGGGGATGCCCCTAGGAATTTTAGTCACCAGAAAACCCAAATTGAAAAAGCCAATTTTGGGATTTGCTAATATTATGCAAACAATTCCCAGTTTAGCTTTGTTTGGCTTGCTAATCCCGGTGCCAGTAGTGGGTGGAATAGGTGATCGCACTGCAATCATCGCCCTCACTCTGTATTCTTTACTGCCAATTATCCGCAATACTTATACTGGTATTGTCGGCATCGATCCAGCGATTACGGAAGCCGGAAGAGGCATGGGAATGACTGATATACAACTGTTATGGCAAGTGGAAATTCCCCTGGCACTGAGCGTAATTCTGGCGGGCGTGCGAGTTGCAGCAGTAATTGCGATCGGACTCGCTACAATCGCCGCTGCAATTGGCGCGGGTGGCTTGGGGGTGTTTATTTTTCGCGGCGTTGCTACCGTCAACAATCAGTTACTTTTGGCTGGGGCAATTCCGGCGGCTTTAATGGCCTTAGCTGCGGATTTTGGATTGGGTTTTGTAGAAGCGCGCCTCTCGAAAAGTACCTTAAAAACTATTAATGAGGACTAAAATCCTGGCTACCTTCCGTCAGCGTTGTCACTCTCTGCGAACCAGAAGCATTCGCAGGATTTGCTATCAGATTGCGGATTTCATTTGAGCGTTCAAGGTACTCTCGATCGCTCAAAACAGCTTGGCTTCCCTCCAGCGAAATAGCATCTGCCAAATCGATCCAAGAACGGCAACCGCCGTATTCAGGAATGTAGGGAATTTCGCGGCTTTCTGCAAGGCGATAAGTCCGCAGCAATAAAATATAAATTGGCTGAGTTTGTTTCCATTTCAGGCGATCGCTAACAAATTCTTCATTCCAAATATGATAAGGAAACAGCGCAGTAATGGCTGGTTCCCAAGCTACCAAAAAAACATCGGTAATCTCCGCCCAACTGCCAATTCTAATAACTTCAGGATGCCAGCCAGATTCGACAGTTTTTACTTGATCTGCAAACTCCGGTTTTAATAAATCCGGCTGTTGGTGTTCAAAAGTTGGATACAGCAAAACCTGTTTGTCACCAACATTAAACTGTCCGGCTTGCTCGCGAATTCCCCCCTTCCGCAACAGCACAATCGTTTGACCTTGTTCCAAAGCATTAACTGCTACATTCCATTCTTTCAGCGCCCTAGTAGTTGATTTCATAAAAATTTAGTTGGGTTTTAACAATAGTAACAAAAATCGGTACTTTCAAGCAAGTACAGCCACTTTTTTCTGTTAAAATTGGCGTCGTCCTGACTATGCAGGACTACCAGCTTTTTTACGTCAGTTTTCACCAACCACTACCAAGATGGTTGATGTAATACTTGCTACTGCGCTTGATTTAGTCAATATTAAGCACTTTAAAAACTGGTTTACAAGCTGCTGCTACTGTAGTTCATGAGCCTGGAATCCGCTGTATTTTAACTATTTTCTCACGAAACTCAATCGAATAAGCTTTCATTTTTTTCGCTAATCTACTCAATACAGTGTATCATATATACATGGAATCTGCTGTATAAAAGAACAATTGAAATGGTTAGATTTGATAATATAGAATAGTTGAGAGATGCGGTGCAAAAAGAATTAGAAAAGTTAACAAATGAAGTCATTGCTTCTTTGACGGGATATCCGTTCATTTTAGAGGCTATATCTGTAGCCGAACTTTAGGAAATTGGTATAACATAGATTTTTTTTGCAAGAGGTCTATTGCTCTGGAAGCTAGTTTGCGACTAGCCTAGAAATGATTAACGGACTGCCTTCCATTATGGAAGGCCCGAAAATAAGCCGGACGGGCGGGACGCCCATCCCACAAAAAAAATCAAAATCATCCCGCTATTATGCAGCGCGTAGTCCTGACTAACTTTATTGCTAAATTCTCACTGCAAAAGATGCTGCTAATTCCCGTTCTGGTTCCATACCAACTGTAGGTGGCATGGAACGATTTGCTACTTGCTCGATCAATTGTAATTGCTGCGGCAGCATTTTAGTTAAACTGTAGCGTTCTAGAGCGGTTTGACGGGCTTTGACGCGAATTTCTGCCATGCGGGTAGGATGGTCTAAAACTTCGTCAATGCGATCGGCTACTTGTTTCGGCGAGAAGTAATCGACGATTAAACCGTTCTCTCCGTCGCGGATAACTTCTCTCACGGGCCCGGTGTCGGAACCGATTACTAAACATCCTGCCGATAAAGATTCAATCATCGACCAAGATAGCACGAAAGGTCTGGTTAAATAAACGTGTACGTCCGATGCTTGAATTACTTTTAAATACAGTCCGTAAGGTAGCGGCCCAACAAAGTGAACTCGCGACATATCTAGCGGCACTTTTTTGAGCATATGGTCTTTGTAAGACTCGCCATTTGGTAACGAACGGCCGTAACAAACTCTGTCTGAACCAACAACAACTACGTGACAGTTGGGGCGGCGTTCTTGCACGTAGGCGATCGACTCAATGAACTCTGGAAAGCCCCGATAAGGTTCCATTCCCCGCGATACATAGGTAACAATTTCATCAACGCCGGACAAATCTAAGTTGGGTAAAATTAGTTTAGCGCCTGGATCGGGTTTGAAGTAATCTGTATCTACGCCGTCGTGGAGTACGGACAATTTTTGCTGCAATTCTGGGGGAAATTGCGATCGCTGCCAGTATGTAGGCGACAAACCCCAATCGCAAGAGTATAAATCGATCAAAATCGGCGCATTTTTGATTCTAATTCTCGCCATGTCGTCAACTGTTAAAGGTTCCGCCGGATCAAAATCTGCGTCGGAACCAATAGAGTGATAAAACCACTCGAAATAACACAAAAGCGGCGTATTTGGAAAAGCTTCTTTGACAAACAGTGTCGGCCCCCAACCGGAATGTCCGCAAATAATATCGGGTACAAAACCGTCTGCTTTGAGTTGTTCTGCCATTCTAAATACAGCTTGTCCGTAGATGACTGCACTTTCTAAAGGGCGGACGTATTGGTGAGTCTGCGGGTTGGGTTCGCGGCTGGGGGTAAATGCTGCTTTGCGAACGCCGGGAATGTTCCATTCGGGACGCTCGTTTTTAGTGCCGAAAACAATCTGATTTTTGGGATCTGCGCCTAAAGCCGTGATTATGTGGCGGTACTGGGCGGGGAAGTTTGGGTGAAGAAATAATGCTTTCATTGACTGTTGTCTGTTGACTGTTGACTGTTGACTGTTGACTGTTGGCTGTTGGCTGTTAACTGTTGACTGTTAACTGTTGACTGTTGTCTGTTGACTGTTGACTGTTGACTGTTGAATGTTGTCTGTTGGTGATTCGTTAACTCTTACCAATAACAACTAACTAATGACTGATGACTCCTAACTGATGACTACCAAGAGGGCCCGCACGGGGGCACCGCCCCTACCAACTGACTCCTAACTAATGACTAATGACTAATGACTATTGACTCCTAACTACTGACTGGCGCTTTGCAGATCCAGACGCAATCTCGCGGGACAGATTCGGTGTTTTTCAGGATGATTTCATAGTTTAAATGGTTGAGAAATTTTTCCATAATTGTATCAGTCATTACTGAGAATGCAGTGCCATCTCTGCGTCCCAATAAGTTTTTATCCCACTCGCTGGCGAATTTTTCCCAACCTAAATCGCTGAGAATATTGCCGTGGTGAAAGACGCAAAGACGATCGCCCCGCAGCAGTTTGGGAATGCGTGTTAGGTAGTTGAATATGTCTACGGGTTCTACGTGTACCATTGTATCGTAGCAAAAGCAGACATCGGCTGCACCGGGGGTGATGCCGTCTAATGTTAAACCGTCGAGTTTGACGTAGGAAACGCGATCGTCTCCCAAGCGCGATCGGGCGGCTTGCAGCATTTGACTGGAAATGTCGGCGCAAATTAGGCGATCGCAATATTTCAGCAGCAGGGAACCAGTTTTTCCGCCACCGATACCAATTTCTAAAACCCGATGTTCTTTTTTGATGTACGGTGCAATAAATTGCTGTTCGATCAGCGCTTCGTATTCGGTTAAGGAGTTGGCGGCACCTGCAGCTTTACCTATCCATTCGTCGCCAATATGGGCAAGTTCGGCATTAGTTTTTTGCCACTGTTGGGCGTAACTATCCCATGCGGTTTCATAATCTACTCTTGGGCGATCGGTCATTTTTTCATCATTCATTTTTGATTGTTTTATAGTATAGATGTCTGGATTTTCAATATGTTCCGCAAGTCTTCATTTCTCATTCCCTGTGCTACCAATTATATCAAATCCGGTCTTCATTGGAATGATTCATCTCTCCATTCTCTCCCTCTGTGTCCTCTGTGTTCTCTGCGGTTTAATAATTCCGGTACAGCCGGATTTGATATTACCAATTATCAATGCCCAATGCCCCATGCCCCATGACTAATCACTGCTGAAATATGCTTCGCAGAAAATCTCTGCATAAGCTTGAGTCATTTCCTCAAAAGTATTGAGTGAATCCAAGACATATTTAGCATTTCCCGCTAACTGCTGCCGCAATGATTTATCCTCCAATAAACTCATCAAAGCTGCAACTAATTCGTCCGGGCGATCGGGTGTATAAAACAAACCGTTAATTCCCGGTCTGACTTGTTCCTTAATCCCAAAAACCGGCGATGTAATAATTGGTAAATCGCAGGCCATCGCCTCCAAAATCACTCTCGGAAAACTTTCTATCCTAGAAGTGCAAACAAAAATATCCGCCGCTTTATAATATTTTCCCGCTTCCCCAGTTTCTGGAACTACTGTCACCCTTTGCCGCAACTCTTCCGGCAATTCGCCCACCATATCAGCTAATTTACTGCTGTAAATACTCGGTCGATCGCCCACAATGAAACACCTGATTTTATTGTGCCATTTTTCAGGTAAAAGCGAAAGTGCTTTAACTAAATCCTGCTGGCCTTTGCGTTCGCACACTGTCCCCAGCAACAAAATTACCACATCTTCGGCTGCAACACCTAAACTTTTTCTAGCAAATTCTGAATTATCCAAATTTTCCAGTTTGCTCAAATCTAAGCCGTTATGAATCACTGTAAAATTGTAGTGGCTGTTGAGAGGTAAATATCTGTCCCGCGTCGCATCCGCCACAAAAATTACCTTGTAAGGAAAGCGAAAACATTCCAAAGCTCTCGCCGCAATCTCCGAACCAAACCTATTAAAATAAGTTTGCCACGGTTCGCTTTCGTGCACGTTCCACACCGTCGGAATTCCGATTTCTTGGGCCGCATCAACTACAAAGAAGTTTTCTAAAGTATTGGCATAAACTGCATCTACTTTTAAACTTTCAATTTCCTTGCTAAAACTGCGGATAGCTTCATCGTAAGCATCGCGCTGATAGATGTGTTCGAGGGGATTGTCGCGCACAATGACTTCAATTCCCTGTTGTTCGTAAGCTTGACGCAGGGGCCCGTCTGTGGTGCAAAGTACGATCGGCAAAATCGCACCCTCAGCCGCCAATTTCACCGCAATTTCGTACTGATGCAGCGGCGCGCCCGTAAAATCCAGCGAATTGCTGCACATCAAAACTTTGATAGGATGAATCAGATTCTCTGCTTCTCCTACCAACAAACCAGCATCAGCAAATTGTAACTCTCCCTTGTCCCTTCCATCAGTGACATCCGTTAAATCCGTTAAATCCGCTACAAAATCCGCTGCCAATCCGCCATCCGTTACATCCGTTACATCCGTTACATAATCCGTTGCCGAACCTTCTTCCTTCATAAAAACCCGTCGGGGTTGAATATGAAAATACTCATCTTCCAAAGACAAATGAGGACTGTAAAAACCATCATTTTTCCTCGCATACTTGCGCCTAAAAGCTGCAACTTCTTGAGGATTGTCAGTAAAACCTCTAGAAGTTCCCTCCTTGTGCAACAACTCCGCATCGGGACAGTAAACGCACCGATAACCGAGTTCTAACAATCGGTATCCATAATCTGCATCATTGTAAGCAACAGCAAAATTCTCCTCATCAAAGCCTCCCAATTCTAAGAACAATTGACGCGGAGTAATCGTGCAAGCGGCTGTTACCGCCGAGTAATTTCGCGTTACCATCGCTTGAGAAAGATAACCTCGATTGTCGCTGTTCATCAGCTTAAAAGCGTGACCCGCTAAACCGTGATGGAGGCCGTGAATTATGCCCGCGTGTTGAATTCTGCCGTCGGGATATAACAGCCTCGCACCGACTGCACCCACAGCAGGAATTTGAGCGTATCCGACCATTTGACTCAGCCATCGCGGGGTAATTACTTCAGTATCGTTGTTCAAAAACAACACGTATTCGCTGTCAACTTGTTCGACAGCGCGGTTGTTAATTGCCGCAAAACTAAACTTTCCTCCAGGATTTTTGATTCGTAAAACTTGACAAGTTAACTGATTTAAATATTCCAGGGTTTTTGGATCGTCGCTTTCGTTGTCAATGACAGCAATTTGATAATTTTTGTATGTTGTAATTTCGAGAGAATCGATACAGGCTTTCAGCAGTTTAACTTGATTTTTAGTAGGAATAATCAAAGTTACTGACGGGCCATCATCAGGGAAATCTTGGGCAAATATGCCCAAATTTTCTTTGATTGCCCAGGCGTGCTGAGCGACAGTTCCCTTAATTTTTCTGCGGTTTAGTGCGTCTTGAATGGCTTGTTGACCTGCGGAAAAACTGGATGGTTTCGCGGCGCCAGATACGGCTGTAGAACCTGGTGCGGTTCGCCAGTGATAAAGCACTAAAGGCAGGTGGGCGACGCGGCGAGAAATTTCGGTTGCTCTTAAGGCAAAATCGTAATCTTGCGAGCCTTCAAAACCGAGCCGCAAGCCGCCTATTTGTTCAAAGATTTCTTTTTTGACGGCGCACAAATGACCGAGATACATATAGGAAAGCAGCAGTTCCGGCGACCATTCTGGTTTGAATTGCGGGGCGAATCTGCGACCTTTGGTGTCGATTTTGTCGTCGTCTGAGTAGAGAAAGTCGGTGGTTGGATGCGCGGCAAAATGTAAGGCGACTTCGCCTAATGCGTCGGGAGTTAGTTCGTCGTCGTTGTCTAAAAACAGGATGATGTCGCCTGTGGCGAGGGCGGCGGCGCTGTTGGTGGCGGCGCTGATGTTGCCGTTTTCTGTGCGAAATGTGATGCGGATACGATCGTCCTTTGCGGCCCAATTTTTCAAAGTTTCAGCAACCCTAGCGTCGGTACTGCGATCGTCGGCGATGCAGAGTTCCCAGTTTTGATAAACTTGATTGATTACGCTGTCGATCGCACTTTCGAGAAAATCTATCTGCGGATTGTAAACTGGCATTACCACCGAGATTTTTGGCAGCGCTTCCCCACAGGATTTTAGCCGAGAAATCAGGTAATCGCGCGCGCGATCGTTCCACTGATTCACCTGCAGCCAAGCATCATACCTATCAATCGGTGAAGCAATCACAAAACCCGCAGGCGGCAGCAAATCTCCCGGCGCAGTAAACTGTTTTTGCTGCTTGTAAATCTTCCCAAACTGACGCATCACCTTCACAATTTCCCAAGGCATCGGCACAATTCTGCCGAGACGCTGTTTTCTCTCCCTCGCCCGCTGCCGAATTGCCTCTACAAAACTCGAAAACTCCTCAAATTTATCAGCACTTCGCTGCCAAATATCGTAGCGCCGCACAGTCAATATTTTCGGTGCTTGAAAATACAAAATTTCCCCGTTTTCTAACTCGGCTTGCAGAGAAACGTGCCATTCACCCGGAGGCAAATTGACAAGCGCCTCAAAGCCGCTTTCCGAACTGTTAACCCAGTCAGGAAACACTTCGCCGACATCTTTTCGGCGCAAACCGTAGGCGCATTCTACAGAAGTATCGCCGCACAAAAGACTTAATTTAGCAATTTTGCGATCGTGGTGGCAACACCAACCCGCAAACAAAACTTGACCCTGACGCTGTTCCCACACCACCGGTACATCTAACGACGCTTGAATCGTTGAAACTAACAGCGGATAAGCTGCCAAAAAATGCCATTTTCCTCCCTCGTCTTGCGCTTCCAACAACACCTCATGCCGTCCGGCGGGGGCTTGCAATTCAATTGTAAAACCCGATTTTTTTGCCGACTCAATATTAGAATACCAGCAAGCTATGTCGCTTTTTTCCCGACCGTAAACAGCGGCAAAACTCTTATTTTCAATTCGGGCGCGGACGGCTTTAATATTTTTTTTTGTGTTAAAAACCCAGCCCACAATTAACAGGTGGGAATCGCTAACTTGCCAAGTAGTTGGTTGGTCTAAAGAAAAAACAAATCTTGGGAACAAATCGCGGATTTTGTGCTTAAATTCCCACCATTTTTCTCTAAGTTTCCACCAGTCAGAAGACTTGATTGCAGAAAGTTCAGCCTGGATTTTGGCATTTTCCTGCCGCGATTGTTCCAAATATTGCTGAGTTTGACTCTGGACTGTTTCCAAGCTCAATAATTCAGCTAATTTTTGATCTAATTTAAATTCTTTTTCTTCAAACTTTACCTGAGTTTTTCCTAATTCTGCTTCTAATTCTAAGATTTTTGTTAAGGCTATTTTAAATTGCGATTCTTTGCCGGCAAGCTGTACCTGAGTTTCCCCTAATTCTGCTTCTAATTCGAGCAGTTTTGCTAAGGCTTCTTGAAATTGAGATTCTTTGCCGTCAAGCTGTACTTGAGTTTCTCCTAATTCTGTTTCTAATTTCAAGACTTTTGTTAAGGCTTCTTGAAATTGCGATTCTTGACCGTCAAGCTGTACCTGAGTGTCTCCTAATTCTGTTTCTAATTCGAGCAGTTTTGCTAGGGCTTTTTGAAATTGAGATTCTTTGCCATCAAGCTGTACTTGAGTTTCTCCTAACTTCGTTTCCAATTCCAACACTTTTGCTTGAGCTTGTTGAAATTGTTCTTGCCACTGTTTGACTTCTAAATTGCTGGTTTTTTGTTGTTTTTCCAGCAAGCGGATTTTGAGCCAATCTTCAAAAGGCCCGACAGGAGATACTGGAAAATGAATAATTTGGTCATTCGACAATTTAGATTTGCTGCTGAGATTGCCGGCTTTGGTTTCTAAAACTTGATATAGTTCTAATGCTTCGGGAAAATATTGTTCTATTAAACTCGGTCTATGACTTTTAACAATATCGTTGACTAATAAAGATTCTTCAAAGTTGTCGGCTGCGATCGCACTTAAGTTAACGTTAAATTTTTCGTTGACTCGATCGATAAAAAATTCGGGAGTGTTGCCGATCGGGTAAACGTTGGCCAGCAGACAGCGATCGGGAAAACTTTCAAACAATTCTAATACTTGTTGGTTGTAGTGCAGCCACATTTTTACTGCCATTTCGGGATGCTGCAGCAAGCTGACATCGGTTCCCCGGCGGTACAGCGAATCGACTACTTCCCAGGGCGATCGATAAACGCAGATAAAATTAGCTTCGGGGAGCAATTTTAACCAAAAATCCCAAAACAAGGCGGTTCGCGGGTCTTTCCAGCCCCAATGCTTCTGAGTTTGTTGATTTTGGTTGATCGCCCGTTTCGCAATTTCCACGTATTCCGCTGCTACCGGAATCGTTTTTTCCAACGTACAGCCGAGTTCATCTATGCCGTGCGATCGTAAAACACTCTTGTGAAACTCCACAAAATCAACATTCTCGAAATGACCTTTCACATTTCCGTCGGCCGGGCCCACCAACTTTTTGCCAATATCAACCCCGACTTTCTGAAACAAAGAAGCCGTTAAAGACGTACCGGAACGGTGCATTCCAGTAACAATAAAAACCGACGGTTTGCTGTCATTTGTACTCACAATTTCTCTCCCTTGCCCTAATTCCCACACCCAAATTACTTGCTATCGCTACTCTCCCGCTAAGCCCAGGGATCGCCTGACTTGAAACCACGCGCTTCTGATCTTCCAGAACTTGCTGCTTTCCATTGCTAAAACTCGACACTTCGCTTGCTCTAGTTCTTGATTGAGATTAATTAGCTGATTTTCTGTTTTCTCCAACTGCATTTGCACCGATAATAAGTGATTTTGAGTTTTCTCCAACTGCGTTTGAGCTAAAACTAATTCAGTTTGAGTTTCTTCCAACTTCGTTTGAGTAATCATTAACTTACTTTGGCTTTGCTCCCATTCTATCTTAGCCGAAGCTAACTGAGTTTCGAGTAATTTTAGTTTTGTCTGAGTAGACCCCAATAAAGACTGCGATTGCCTTTGGTTAACCAGCGATTTAACCGTGCAAGTTTCCAGAATCCATTCCAAACCATAGTTATTGATTGCTTTGACTATTAACACATCCTCCAACGCCACGGTATTTTTTAGTAAATAACACCTCCAACCCGACTGCAAAGCCCCATCAGTTTCAAAATATCCAGCCACATCCGGGCGATCGTAAAAAGGCTCGCACCTCTGTACAACCTCGCCGTTTACCAGCACTTGCAGCTCCTCAACTCGACCGTCTAAATTCACATCAGCTACCCATCCTTCTAGATACAAATTCTCCTTATTCGTAAAAGCAGCAACATCAATATATCCTTCCGGGTGATGATGGAATTTCAACTCCGAAAAATCTCTAACTAACTCATTTGTTACAACATACAAATCCTGAAACCTGCATATGCCTTTTTTGATGCGGTGAACAAAAGCTTTGCCTCCGCTAACTCGCGCGACACATTCTCTCACAAACTTTTCAGTTACATAAGTTGTGCCGTATTCCTCCTTATCTAAAGACTGGCTTTCGCTTTGAGGACTAAACAAAATACCATTAGCTGGCATTTCTATATTGGCTAGGCGCAAACACTCATCGTGAACGCTGAACATCAAAATGCCGTTAGGAGTCAACAAATCGTACAAATTTTGCAACCAACTTGTAAAAGTTCTTTCCGGCATATGGCTGAAAAAAGAATTAGCCAGAATGCAGTCAAACTTGCGGTCAATTAAATATTTTTCTGGTTTTCCAGTTGAGACAATACCGTTGACGCCCAAGTATTCAGTTTGAAACTTAACCGCGTTAGCATAAATATCAGAAACCCAAATTTGTTCGGGCGGTATTTCCTGAATCAAAAACCTGGTAAATCGACCGTAACCGCAGGCAAAATCCAGAAAAGAGGGTACCTTTTCAAAACTGCCAAAATGCCAGTCCACAACTTGTTTAACCGTATCCAAGATGCGACGCCCGATCGAATAATAGCGCACCAAAGCTCGATCGCGATCGTCTTTGACGTTGTTCAAGCTGAACAAATACATTTCATCGTCTTCGCAGATATTCAGTTTAAAATTTTCGGGGAACTTAGCTTGATCTTGAATAAATGCTTTGATTACGGGATTTTCGACTAAATCTAAATTGATATCGCTCATTGTTTTTACAGAATTTTAGATAACCTCTGTTGACTGCTCTTTCACTAGAGAATCAGCATTAACAACAGTTAAACACGGTTCGATCAGCAAGTCAACGATGCCGTTACCGCAGGACTCAGTACAAGACTGAACTCTAAACATCGCCACATCAACGCAGCGATCCAGATAAGTTAAATCTCCATCTACCGTTCCCACAACCCCAGCATTCAGAAAATAAACACCCGGATTCAGCAAACATTTAAAATGAAACTTCACTACAATTGTCGTTCCCGCTTCCACATACCTAACTGACTGAGTAGAAGCCTTCAAAGAAGCACCCGCCAACTCAAAACCGCTAATTGTTTTAATCAACATTCCAAACCTAACTTTGGAAGTTGACCGGGAGAAAGTGACAGAGTAAGTATAAATATAATCTTGACGGCCGAGCAAGTGATTTACCACATTTCCCTTCAGCGTCTCGATGTGGGGGTTGATAATTTCTGCTCCGCGAGACGGATACCTTACCGTATTCGACGGTATCATCCCCGGATCGTAAAATTCATCGTAATATTCCTGGGGTTTGGAGAGATGTTGCTCCGGTTTAACTTCCCTCTTTGTGCTTTCTAAATTAGCATCCTGAATGTGGTCTTGACTTTCCTGTTTTGTCAGTTGGTTCAGAGCTCGAATATCTGACTTCAACCCCAAAACCTGATCCGGATCGGCATAAATCAGCTTTTGATACTTAGAAATTACCACTTTCGGCGTGTGAGCGAGCAGCAATTCACCGCTATCCATTAAAATCGCCGACGTACAAAGTTGCACCACAGAAGTAGCAGCGTGAGAAACAAATAAAATTGTTCCGCCACCTTCCTGAATGCTTTGCAAGCGGGCAAAACACTTGCGTTGAAAAGCTTCGTCGCCCACCGAAAGCGCCTCGTCAACCACCAAAATATCTGGCTCAACGCTAGTCGCAACGGCAAAAGCTAGCCTGACAAACATACCGCTAGAGTAAGTTTTGACTGGCTGTTCGATGAAATCGCCAATATCAGCAAAAGCAGCTATATCGTCAAATTTTTCTTCAGTTTCTTTTTGATTGAATCCCAGTAACTGAGCGTTAAAAAACACATTTTGTCGCCCGGTAAATTCCGGGTTAAACCCGCTTCCGAGTTCCAACAAAGCGGAGACTCGCCCTTTAACATCCACGCTTCCTGCGGTAGGCGTTAGCGTCCCTACAATTATTTGCAGGAGAGTGCTTTTCCCCGAACCGTTGCGACCGACGATTCCCAGAGTTTGTCCTTGAGGAATTTCCAGATTGATGTCGTGTAGGGCCCAAAATTCGTCAGCAAGTTTTTTGCCGGGGTAAATAATTTCCTTTAAGCGGTCTCCTGGACGATCGTACCGCTTAAAGCATTTGGAAACATTTTTTAGTGAAATTACATTTTCTGTCATTGGCGGCAGTCAATCGATTTTAGATTTTAGATTTTAGATTTTAGATTGACTTGAAATCTCAAACATATTTACAGCACAATCGATTTTAGATTTTAGATTTTAGATTTTAGATGGACTTTCGCTCTCAAATAAATTTACAGCACGTCAGCAAAAGCGGGACGCAAACGCCGGTAAACCGCCAAACCTCCACAAAATATAGCAGCAGAAATTAGCGTGGCGACACCCCATTCGCCCCAATGCTTAACTTCTCCAAGCAGTATGAGATCTCGATAAACCTCCGAGATGGCGGCCATTGGATTTAGCCAAAATATCCACGCTCGCCACTCTTGGGGGATGATTGATGCTGGGTAGACGATCGGCGTCAAATAAAACCAAAAATTTAGAATAACACCTAATGTCTGAGGAATGTCTCGCAAAAATACAGTCAAGCCCGCTGTCAAATATCCCAAACCAGCAGTTATCAGCAACTGAGGTATCCACACCAGCGGCAGCAAGCATAAAGTAGCGTTGAGCTTTTGTGACGACACTGCTACTATCACAATCAAAGCTGCTAAACCCAGAGAACTTTCAATAAAAGCTGTAAAAATCGGCACTAGGGGCAGCAAACCGAGAGGAAATACCACTTTTTTTACTAAATTCGGCTGCCCCACCACCGATACTCCCGACTTGATCAAACCGCTGGTGAAGGCAGTCCAAGGCAGCAAACCTGCAAACAACCAGACTCCAAATGTAATGTCGCTGTTTTCTGGGAAGCCTGCAAGGCTGAGCTTTACCTTGAGGACGATCGAAAATACATAAGTGTAAATCACCAATTGCGATAGCTGATTCAGCAGCGGCCACAAATTGCCCAGAATCGAGCCTTTGTATTGAGCTTCCAAGTCCCGGCGCACCAATGTTGCCAGCAGATTCAGCTTCGCCCACCGCCGGGGCGTATTTCTGGGCAGCCTGCCGCCCAGCTTTCGGGCCTTTTGGGCAACTCCTTTCACAGTTCTCTGCAATTTTTTCGCCCTCGTTCACTAGCTTCACACCTAAATCAACTCAAGCTACAATTGTGCAGCTTTTGCTAAACCGCAATTATTCCACAGCCCCGTCGTTTTGATCAAGCATCTGCCACCTTGGCTTGGGCTTCTTCCTTCTTTCTTCTTTCCCCTTCCTTCGGAGGTTATTTTAGCCGATCGCCGATCGCACTGCCGAACCGATCGCTAGTTTTTGCTCGTTGTCGTAGCCCCACCGCTGGAAAAATTTTTCATACTCGCCGTTGGCACTCTGCAAACTTTTTAGCATTTGCGACGCTATAGTTTGACAGGCTGGCATTTGCAGCATTTGAATTAAATTGCGCGATCGCTCCTGCACTCTAGCAGAATCGGCCGCCATTTCCTCCTTTTGCTGGCGCGAATGATGTACAACCATCGCCGCCGACATCGCCAAATTTTTCACCAGCAGTTCTGCTACGATCTCAGGAGCCGATCGCAGCGCCTCGACTACTCCGGGTGATGGCTGATCTGCCTCCTGTCGATCGTCCGTTAGATAGGTGACAAAAAACCCCCTAGCACCGTTCTGTGTTTTCACCAGAGATGTAACAGCTTGCCGGATGTCGGCTTGTAAAAGTCGATCGGCCTCAATAAACGACAGTAAAGATTGAGTCAGCTCGATCGCCCCCTCAAAAGTTATGCTTTCCGATGCTAATAAAGAAGATGGAATACTCATAACGAACTCAATAATTGTCAAGATTCTGCCAATAATTGTAAACAATTCCCGCTGCCCGATCGCAGATAAATATGGCTATTATCTCCTCCAAACAACAGCCCTCCGACCAAAATCTACCCGAAGACATAGCCCCGACCCGTCGCAAAAAAGTGGCCAAACCCGAGGCGGAATCTTTGCTAGAATCGCAAGAACTACCCGACGAAATCAACAGCAAACAAGACGACAAAATCCGACCACAGCGGTTAGCTGAATACATCGGGCAAAAAGACTTGAGAGAAGTTTTGGCGATCGCAATTGCCGCAGCCAAATCGCGGGGCGAACCGATGGATCACCTGTTACTGTACGGGCCGCCTGGGTTGGGAAAAACCACAATGTCGCTAATTCTAGCAGCAGAAATGGAAGTTGAATGCAAAATCACCACAGCCCCAGCTTTAGAAAAACCGCGAGATATTGTTGGATTGCTGATCAACCTCAAAGCAGGCGACGTGCTGTTTATCGACGAAATTCACCGTTTATCTAAAGTTACAGAAGAAATCCTCTATCCGGCGATGGAAGACTGTCGGTTAGATATTACGATCGGTCAAGGCAAAAGCGCCAAAATCCGCAGCATTCCCCTGAAACCCTTTACCTTAGTAGGAGCAACCACAAAAGTCGGGTCGCTGACAGCTCCATTGCGCGATCGCTTCGGCTTGATCCAAAGATTGCGCTACTACGAAATAGACGAACTTAGTCTAATTGTCCAAAGAACCGCCCAAGTTCTCGACACTCAAATCACCCCAGAAGGAGCCACAGAAATTGCCCGCCGAGCTCGCGGAACGCCCCGCATCGCTAACCGTTTGCTGCGGCGAGTTAGAGACTACAGCGAAGTCAAAAATTTAAAGCCAATCAATGCCGAAGTCGCCTCAGTGGCCCTAGAACTGTTCAACGTCGATCCGCTAGGTTTGGATTGGACAGATAGGTGTCTTTTGACAGCAATGATCGAAAACTTTAACGGCGGCCCGGTGGGTTTAGAAACTCTTGCAGCTTCCACAGGAGAAGACACTCAAACAATTGAGGACGTGTACGAACCGTACTTAATGCAAATCGGATTTTTGCAGCGGACAAGTCGGGGCAGAATTGCCACAGCGGCTGCTTGGAAACACTTAGGTTTTGTCTCACCTAAATTATTGTAGGGTACGTTAGATGGAGTGTGCTTAAATAATCATCGAGGTTGGGTCATGTGTTAATTCAATGGGAATAGTGAGTCACAATCCATTCGGCATATCGGCGGACATAATCACAGGAGTCGTTGGAACAAGCTAAAGCTACTGCGAGAGTTGTCTGAAGGTCAAGGTGGAGAGCAAGTCGCAATTGATCTTTAAACTGTTGGGAAAAATGACCAGAATCCAGACGTTCGGTGATGCAAAAAACGAGGCGTTGGCTCTGCGATGCAGTCAAGGTACAGTGCTTGAGACGACGACACATCCTGGCACGCGCTCTGCCATGCCCAGCTACTCCCACTAATGTGTCAGCCTCCACAAACAGAATACACATTTCCACTGCCTCGGAGTCGTCAAGCAAAAGCCGATCCACAAACTCATGCAAGCCCTGCCGACTGTAGTTCATCCGGGCGTAGCTCGCTTCTTTGGCTATTTTAGTGGATTTTGATTCACTCTTTTTACGGAGGCGATCGCAAAATCTGGAAGTAGCCATAAACAATTAACTTGATATATGTCTATAATAATCAATCATCAACTATCCGCAGCCAGCCGTAACTCCCGCAACATCTTTTCTCGCTCGCGCGCAATTTTTATAGCAGTTTCCCAAGTAAAAGTAAAAGCTTGAAAAGATTCAGAATCAATCCGATCTTCATCCAAATCCACAATCACTTGATTAAAAATATCAAATAACTCTGCCTGCAACCGATCGATTTCTTCCAAAGCTTTCGCTTGGCGAATTTGTTGGATCAAACTTAAAATATCCAAATTAAATTTATCAGCTCGATTTTTTTGTTTCTGCAAAAAGCGCGATCGCAACTGCCAAAGCCAAGAAGCCAAAAGAGTGCCGATGGACAAAAACAAACCGATAGCATCAGAATTAGCAGCAACAAAATCCGGCTTTTCGCGATCGTAATAAGCCTGAGCCCCCTCATGAACGGGCAAAGACAAACTCCCGCTGCCTCCCGGCTGACTAATCATAGCTCCCAGGGAATTAGCAGCTACCAAGTTGCGGCGGTGCTCGAACAAAATTCGCGTAATTTCCTTGACGATGATCGGATCTAGATCCTCCCCAGCCAGCAGATTAGCCTGCACTCCAACGCTGGGTAAATCCGCATCGGGAACCGCAGGATCTGCCTTGTAAGTACCTTTAGGAATCATATCAGCTTCCAGATAAGGCACTTTAATTCTCATCGCAGCTCCTTGGTCAATCGGCACCAACTTGCTCGGGGTATTTTGCAACAAATCGCTAACAACATCGCTCCCCGGAGGTAGCACCCTAAAAATAGCATCAACCTCGCCACTAGCAAACAACTTAGTAGCATCATCCCAAGAGCCAGCAGTAAATTTAAAATCGCTTTCTTTCAAACCGTAATGTTTGCTAACCAACCAAAAAGAAGTGTAAGAACCGCTGCCTTCAGCCATTAGCGCAATATTTTTTTCCTGCAAATCAGCAACATTTTGAATGCCAGACTTTTCCGAAACAATTAAGTGAAAAACCTCGTTAAACAAAGCAGCCACTACCCTCGCCGAAGCCCCCCCCTGTGTATTGTTCTGCACGATCGCTAACTGCACCTCATTTGCCTGAAGCAGGCGCATATTTTCCTCAGCACCTTGACTCTCAATAACTCGAATTCGCAGACGCGGATTTTGTTGCGTAACTACCTCAGCAATTGCCTGCCCGAAAGGATAATAATTCCCGCTTTTCGTTCCAGTCGCCAGGGTTAATTCATGGACTCGCTGCTTGTCTTGGTGCAGATTCCACCCAAAAGCTCCAATCAAGACAACACTTAATAGAGCAATGGGAAACAGAAATTTATTTTGCATTAAGGTTGAGACTCCATCAATAATGGCAAAATCAAAAGTATTCTAGTTAAAAATGAAAATTGGACTCGGGAAATTCGACGCGCCCGATAGTGGAGGAGCCAATGCCCGATGCCCGATGCCCGATGCCCAATTCCCAATTCCCAATTCCCAATTCCCGATTCCCCATGTTAATATCCCTCAGAATAGAAAACTTTGCCCTAATTGACCGCCTGGATCTAGACTTTGGCCCGAGTTTGAACGTATTTACAGGGGAAACCGGCGCTGGTAAATCGATTATCCTAGATGCGATCGATGCAGTTTTGGGCGGGAAAGTCGATCGCCGATCAATTCGCACCGGAGCAGCGCGGGCAATATTGGAAGCTACCTTTGAATTGGACAAAGCCGCAGCTTTGTGGCTGGGCGAGCAAGAAATCGAACCCATAGACGGAAATTTAGCCGTTTGCAGCCGGGAAATTAACGCATCAAGCGGTGCTCTACGCACCAGATCCCGCTTGAACGGAATTCTCGTCAACCGCCAGTTAATGGATCAACTGCGCGATCGGCTCGTCGAAATTACCGCCCAAGGCCAAACCGTCCACCTCGGACAAGAAACCCTCCAGCGAGAATGGCTCGATTTATACGGCGGCAAAAAGCTCACTGAAGCTCGATCAACAATCACCACAGCCTGGATCGAAGCCAACAGCGCCAAAACAGCCCTCAAACGCAGGCGTCAGTCGGAACAGCAGCGACTGCAAAGACTTGATTTGTTAGAATACCAAGTCCGAGAACTCAGCGAAGCCAACATCGAAAACAGCGACGAACTCGCACACCTAGAACAAGAATCAATCCGCCTCGGCCACATCGTCGAATTGCAGCAGCAAAGTTACAAAGTTCACCAAGCCCTTTACCAAAACGATGGCGACAGCGCCTCAGCCGCCGACTTGTTGAGCAAAGCCGAGGAAATTTTAAGCGATATGGCAGTTTACGATGCCCAATTGCACCCAATCCTCGAAATGGTCAGCGATGCTTTAGCCCAAGCCACAGAAGCCAGCCGGCAAATTAGCAGCTACGGCGAACAATTAGAAGCAGATCCCGAAAGACTCGAAGAAGTAGAAGATCGGATTCGCGAACTCAAACAAATTTGTCGCAAATACGGGCCGCTCAAAGAAGCGATCGCCTACTACCAAAGCATCCAAAACGAACTAAATGAACTTTTAGAAGGAGGCGAGTCAATGGAAGCCTTAGAACTCGCATATCAGACCGCTTTAGAGCAATTAAAAGACGCTTGCAGCCACCTCACCACCCTGCGACGCGAAGCAGCCCTCAAACTAGAAACGCACCTCGTAGGAGAACTTAAGCCGTTAGCAATGGAAAAAGTGCAATTTCAAGTCGAGATATCGCCTTGTACCCCAACCGCGACCGGTGCCGACCAAATCGCATTTTGTTTCAGTCCCAATCCGGGCGAACCTTTGCAACCTTTGGGCGCGATCGCCTCCGGGGGAGAAATGAGCCGCTTTCTACTCGCCATCAAAGCCTGTTTTTCCCAAATAGAAAGTGCGGGTACGCTGATTTTTGACGAAATCGACGCCGGAGTCTCCGGGAGAGTCGCCGGGGCGATCGCCAAAAAACTCTACCAACTTTCCGACAAACACCAAGTTCTCTGCGTCACCCACCAGCCGCTGATCGCCGCGATGGCTGATTTTCATTTTCGTGTCAACAAACAGACGATCGAAGCAGAACCAAGTATCGAGGAACCCGCAGCCAACTCCGAACCAGTCGAACGTACAGTAGTCAGAGTTGCCGCTCTCAACAGTGAGCAGCGGCGGGAAGAACTGGCCCAACTCGCCAGTGGCCGCTCAGCAACAGAAGCCATCGCCTTCGCCGAATCCCTGCTTGTCGAAGCCGCCGGATTGCGCCAAACTCAGTCTGCCAAACCCTAAGCAGACCCTCAAGCCGATCGGGGGGTTAAAAGGCGGAGTTTTTTCAGAGTCGGAGGTTACACTAAAAATATCAACCGCAAATTTTACAAAAAAAAGCTGAAAACCCCGTGAATTTAGTGGGATGAAAGCTAAGAGCAGCAAAATAAAGAGAAATTCTAGTTAAAAACCACAATTGTGTAGAGAAGGGCACACATCACTAGCAACTGGTAGTGTCACAATTGCCGCTAGTCCCACAACGCCACCCCTCTTTCAGCAGTCTTCCCGCCAGTACGCATTCATGTTCCTGCGGGCTATCGGTTCAAAGATCGGCAGAACTTACTTAAACCAGGCACGCACAATGTCAAAATCAGTTAATAAACCATTTAAACAGGATTCGCATTCTTTCAAAAGAGTGCAGCAATGCCACAGCAGCCTTACCGTCGCACCAGCAGTTCACCAGCAATCCCAACTGAATTGGCCTTTCCCTGTGGCCGGAGTTCTGTAAACTGGGAAATACTTTCACACATAATTGAGTTTTCTGCGACAGGTGACTCATTAATGAACTTGCCCGCTCTCCTAGCTTAGAGACTAACCCTTACGCTTAAGATTCTGTAAAGGTCTATGAAATCTGCATCTCCCACCAATTACTCTTCTCTGGACAACGTGATAGAAGTCGCTGTTGTCGGCGGTGAAAATCATCATCAGGAACATTATTCTCCCCCTCCCTCTCCCCCTAGCAGCAGTGCAATTATCCCGCGCCAAGGAAACCTCTCCGGCATTCTCGACCTTCTAAATAAGCAAAGTTTCACAGTAGTAGTTAAGGAAGTAGAAGACAAACTTAAGGTTGTCAATCAAACCCTGGGAATGCTCGACAATATCCTGGAGAGCGAGGGATTTGATGCCATCCTCAACGAGATGTTGCAGTCGATTACCCTCAAAACAGGGGAATTGCTGAGTGCCGATCGCAGCACGATATATTTATTAGATGACGAAAAAAACGAACTCTGGGCGATCGTCGCTAAAGACGAAAATGGTAAAAACCTAGAAATCCGAGTTCCCGCCCATGTAGGTATTGCCGGAGAAGTAGCCACAGACAGAAAAGTGGTTAACATCCCTTACGATTTTTATAACGACGAACGATCGGCAAACGCCCAAAAAATGGATGAAAGAACGGGCTACCGCACTTATACAATGCTGGCAATGCCCCTGATAAATGAAGAAACAAACGAGTTAGTAGCAGTCGTTCAACTGATTAATAAACTCAAACCGAACCACGAAAATTACCATAATTTTGACGAACAAATCGACAGGACAGGATTTACTGAAGAAGACGAACAAGTTTTTAAAGAATTTGCTCCCTCAATTCGCCTAATCCTAGAATCTTCTAAATCTTTCTACGCAGCCACTCAGAGACAGCGGGCCGCCACGGCGCTGATGAAAGCCGTAAACGCCCTTTCTAAGAGCAGTCTAGACTTAGAAGATACCCTAAAAAGGGTGATGGATCAGGCTCAAAAACTCATGAATGCCGATCGCAGCACCCTCTGGCTGATCGACGAAGACAAAGACGAACTGTGGACAAAAATCCCGATCGGCGGCAACCTGAAAGAAATTCGCATACCCAGAACCGCCGGTTTTGCAGGCCAAGTCGCCCAATCCAGCCAACCCCTGCTGATTCCCTTTGACGTGTACGACGACCCCCGCGCCGGCACCTCCAAAGAAGTCGATCAAAAGTCCGGCTACCGCACTTGCAGTATGCTGTGTATGCCAGTGTTTAACTCCGACCAAAAATTGATTGGAGTTACGCAGTTAGTCAACAAAAAACGACAAGGAGAATTCCCTCCCTACAACCCGACAGATTGGCCGCACGCCCCCGAACAGTGGAAAGCGAGTTTCAATCGCAACGACATGGAATTTATGGAGGCGTTTAACATCCAAGCCGGAGTGGCGCTGCAAAACGCCAAACTTTTTGCCGAAGTCAAACAGCAAGAACAAAGACAAAAAGATATGCTAAACGCCCTGACTAACGGCGTGATTTCTACAGATAAAAAAGGCAATATAGTAGCGACAAATCCCAGTGCCCAAAAATTACTGGGTGTCAGCGATGCCGAATTAGCCGAAGGTCAATCTTTGCGCGAGTTAATTAAGTTAGAAAAAGGCGATTTTGCCAAATGGTTTGATGCGTCTTTGTCTCCAGAAGACGATCATGACCGCCAGCAGTATTACCCAGATCAAGTTTTGCTTACCTTGGAAGGACAAGGACAGAGTATCAATCTCTCCATTAATTCAATGACTGACGCTACCGACGCCAACAAGGTCAACGGCGCGTTAGTCGTCATGGAAGATATTAGCAGCGCCAAGCAAATCAAAAATTTGATGTACCGTTACATGACTCCAGAAGTAGCCGAAGCTTTGTTAGCTTCAGGAGATACTGGATTGGGCGGCAAGCGCAAAAAAGTTTCGGTGCTGTTCTCCGACATTCGCAGCTATACCACACTTACGGAGAAATTGCAAGCCGAAGAAGTGGTAGTGATGCTCAACAAATATTTTGAAGTGATGGTAGATGTCGTATTCGAGTACGGAGGGACTCTCGACAAATACATCGGCGACGCTCTGATGGCAGTTTTTGGCTCTCCAGCGCCCCTAGAGGATCATGCTTGGTGCGCGATGCAAACCGCAGTGAAAATGCGGGCCAAACTGGCAGAGTTCAATCAAGATCGCGTGGCAAATGGCGAACTGCCGATCGGCATTGGTATGGGCGTGCATTCCGATGAAGTTGTCAGCGGCAACATCGGTAGTAGCAAACGCATGGAATTGACTTCTATAGGAGACGGCGTAAACCTCGCCTCTCGCTTAGAAGGCGCCAGCAAACAGTACGGCACCGACTTGATTATCAGTGACAATACTTACAGAGATTATGCCGATCGGCTCTACGTGCGAGAACTCGACTTTATTACTGTCAAAGGCAAAAGCGAACCCGTAATCGTTTACGAACTCGTCGGCATCCGCGAGGGATACTCGCCAGTGGGCAAGTCACTAACCGAAACACAGCAACAAATTATAGAACATTACACCAAGGGGCGCGAACATTACAAAACTCCAGTTAGCCAAAGACTCTCAGAAAGTGAGGTGAAAAACATCTTAAATGAGGTCGCCTCCATGCCAGAGGCAGAGATTAAGAAACTGCCCCCCAACAATTTTGTAGAGCAACAGTTGGAACACGAACTCAAGAAGCTGTTACACCAACTGAAAAAGCTATCAGAGTACGACCCGAAAAACCTGTGCGAAGCAGACAAACTCATCGTGCTGTTGCAGCCAGAAATCCAACTGCTGAAATTGGAAGGCATCAAAAACCTCTCGGAAGACGAAGCCAAAATGCTGCTGCAAGCAAAAATCAAGCCCCTCTCGGAAGACGATATTAAATACTTGCAAGAAGGCG
This sequence comes from Microcoleus sp. N9_A2, assembly GCF_036701775.1. Classification (NCBI taxonomy): domain Bacteria; kingdom Bacillati; phylum Cyanobacteriota; class Cyanophyceae; order Oscillatoriales; family Microcoleaceae; genus Microcoleus; species Microcoleus sp. N9_A2. Next base: position 63,472 of record NZ_JAUBRH010000016.1, read on the forward strand.
AAGTTAAAAAGCTCTTGGAAGCAGACATCTTAGAACCATCAAATCCCCAAATCAAGAGGCTGAAACCCGCAGAGATCAGGCAGCTATTGCAGGCGAAAATTAAAAGTCGGGCCTGCGAGACAGTTGCAGAAATGTTAGATGAGGAATTTGAAAACCTGGGACTCGATCGGGTGAAAAAGCTACTGAGCGAGTTTAAGAAAGCTTTAGAACCAAAAGCCAAGCAAGCCTTTAAAGACGCTGAACGCGAATTTGACGCGGTTCTGAAAATTGACCAGAAAAACAAGGCAGCTAAATTGCACGTCGATCGCTGTATGTTATTTCAGCATGCGTTTTCAGACGTACTCAACTGGGATGGTGTGTGGAATCTCACAGAAAAATAGCAGTAGCCCACAGCAAATGCTGGCGGTGGCGTCAGGGTTCCGGGGGGGCGATCGCGATCGGGGGTGCGCCTCCCATCCCACCACCAATTAACCTTAATATCCTATTGAGATAATTGTAAATAAGCTCCAACAGGTATTATGGTTATCAGGAAGATGGGTTTAAAACCCTGTCCTTTTAGGACGGCTTTGTATTAAAATGCTGAATACTCAAAGGATCTTTAGGCTCAAGACACGTTGAAACAGCTACGATGAGAGCAAACTTAAAGACAGCTAGAAGGGCAATGGTTGACTCTAACCCGGAAGGCAAGAGTAAAAGTCGCCATAGGGCATTGGGAGACTTTAAACGGACAGGGAGGGACTGTAAGACTACTTCGGTAGCAAGACCCGATGAACTGTCAAGAATCACCGCTGAAGAGAACTCGGTGAGTATGTCAAATAACCGGATTTGAATTTGCAAGCGAGATGCCGGGGGTTTAGCCCTACGTGTTTCCTTCGCACTACCTACCGCAACAAACTTAGCACTTCTATTATTTGAAGCGCTTAAAAATAGTTATGACTCGCGGCAGCGTTACCCGGTTTCTGAGAAAAATCTTGGAGAAAGGCGACGAAACATCCGCTCAAAAACCGGGTTTCTCACCCCGCCCGCGTAAGTCTTAATAGCGTTAGCTGCTCCTAAAAAGAGCTTCCTTCGCAGATAATCAATGTTCTAGTCTTAGATATAGAAAACCACTAGCGTCAGTTATGGATAATTGGAATTCGCAATCGGGAGATGTTGAGTGGGTAGATCAGGTTTACCAACTATTGCTGGAGATTGCTCGGAGCTCCCTGTCAGATATCCCCAGAATCCCGGAAAATATTACTGTTAAGGCTATTCCTCTGATCCAGAAGGTACAAAGCATTCAGCAAAGGCCTGACGGGCAAGTGTTCAAATCCGGTTCCTTTTCAGTAAACGATCGCGAATGGGTCGATCGAGTCTGCCAACTATTGGTAGAACTAACCAGCGCGTCTTTGTCCGAACAGCCCAAAATGCCGGAAAACCTTGCAGGCAGATCTTTAGCCCTAGCTGATCGAGCACAAAAAATTAAAGAAGATATTGAAGAAAATGCAACCCAAACCCCAGCCGATGAAGATGACAATTCTTTACAGTCTCCAGACGCGCTGCTTTCCCTCTTGCACCACAGTTTGAAAACTCAGCGCGCCAAAAGCTATAACCCCGATGCCCCCGAATGGCAGCAAGTCTTGAGCCTGCTCGACGTAGTGCAGTCAATTTACAAGCAAATTCAAAGTTAAATTCAAGCTTAAATCAGGCGCATCTTTATTGTGCGAGATCGCTGGCTTTTAAAGGCGGTTGCTCTTTGACAGAAAGTTTTTTGCCATAGCCCGAACATTTCCGATTATTGCATTTTTGTCAACTAAACTAGGTTTAATTGGTTCTAGGGCAAGAGAACATGAGCGGACAAAACATCGGCGATTTGTCAGGAGAAATATTAGCCGATCGCTATCAGTGCGATCGGCGGCTCGGCAAGCAAGCAGGAAGGCAAACATTACTCGCCCGCGACTTAAAAACCCAACAGCAAGTAGTAGTCAAACTCCTCTCATTCAGCAGCGACTTTAACTGGGAAGACTTAAAACTGTTCCAGCGAGAAGTCGAAACCTTAAAATCCCTATCCCATCCCGCAATTCCCCGATATCTAGACTCCTTTGAAATCGACACCCCCAACCGCAAAGGATTCGCCCTAGTTCAGACTTACATCGAAGCCAAATCCCTACAAGAATATCTCTCAGATGGGCGCACATTCAGCGAAAGCGAAGTCAAACAATTAGCCACAGCATTACTAGACATCCTCGCATACCTACACCAGCGACAGCCCCCGGTGATTCACCGCGACATTAAACCCAGCAATATTTTACTCAAGAATCGATCGGGTAACAGCGTCGGCAAAGTTTACCTAGTCGATTTCGGTGCAGTTCAAACCCTAGCAACCCAACAAGGAAAAACAGTCACCGTTGTCGGAACTTATGGCTATATGCCACCAGAACAATTTGGCGGGAGGGCGGTTCCGGCTTCCGACTTGTACGGCTTGGGAGCAACATTAATCGCCTTAATTACCAAGCAGCATCCGGCCGACTTGCCGCAGAAAGATTTGCAGATAGAATTCGAGCAAATCACCGAACTGAGTTCCGATTTTACCAATTGGCTGAAGTGGATGACGCATCCCAGTTTAGAACGCCGTCCCGCCTCAGTTCAGATGGCAAAAGAAGTTCTAGAAAAACCGCAGCAAATCGATCGATACTCACTGCAATTAAAACAGGTAAAACCTCTGAGTAACGGCAGCTTGTTCGAGAATGCGATCGGGCGTAGCACTGCGGCAGGAACTATAGCTGTAGGAATTTGTACAGCAATTTACAGAGTCTTTCTGTATCGAGATGTGGAGACAATTATCGAAGGATTTTGTCTCGGTTTTAGTCTAGGTTTGGGGAATGGAATAATGATAGGAGTTGTGACGCGACTGTGGTTTTTACCCTTAACTAATCCCAAACTTTACCGACAGGTTTTAACTGCAATTAGTATTGTACTCTGTACTTCAACAAGCATCTTTTTCTTTTTCTTTAAGATTATAGCGAATATGAGCCTATATGAGGGTAAATATTATTTTTCTCCCTTAGCTATTCTATCTGTGCTGGGGCCGTCACTAATTACAGGATTGTCAATGGGGGCAATTACTGATTCTATTACCCGATGGTATCAAAAAGCAAGCAGACAGTAATCTCACATAGGTAATAAGATATCTCTCCCCGATATTCTGCTGCTTGGTAAAGTTAGGAATTAAAAAAAATGTTTAAGGTCACGCTAAAAATAAGGTAAAAAATATGACTGGTCAAATATTAGCAGAACGCTACGAAGTGCAGCGACAACTGGGAAAACAAACTGGTCGCCAAACGCTGCTAGCTCGTGACTTGCAAACTCAAGAATTAGTTGTCATCAAACAGCTATTCCTCGGTGGCGATTTTGAATGGCAAGACCTCAAACTATTTGAACGTGAAGCGGAAACTTTAAAAACGCTTTCTCACCCAGCAATTCCCCGCTACCTCGACTACTTGGAAATTGACGAGCCAGACAGTAAAGGATTTGCTCTAGTACAGACCTATGTAGAGGGAAAAACGTTGGAAGAGCATTTGCGCTCTGGGCGTACTTTTAGCGAGAGTGAGGTTAAAGAATTAGCTAAATCGCTGTTAGAAATTTTGATTTATTTGCACGAGCAAGGGCCACCTGTGATTCACCGGGACATTAAACCCAGCAATATTTTACTGCACGGCAGATCCGCCCACACTGTCGGACAAGTTTATTTAGTTGATTTCGGTTCGGTGCAGAACCAAGCTGCAAAATTTGGCGGTACAATTACTGTAGTCGGAACTTATGGATATATGGCGCCAGAACAATTTGGCGGGCGTTCAGTTCCAGCTTCGGATTTGTACGGTTTAGGTGCAACTTTAATTTATTTGGTAACGGGTTTGCATCCCACCGAACTGTCGCATCAGGATTTAAAAATTCAATTTGCCGATGGAGTTTCGCACCTCAATCCTAGTTTAATTGATTGGCTGGAGTGGATAACAGAACCGAGTTTGGAAAAACGGTTATCTTCGGCTGGAGAAGCATGGCTATCGCTCAAAAATCCTCGCACGAGCGACAAAATGCCTGTGGCATTGCAGCGGCAAGGCAGCGCTATTAAACTGACAAAAAATTCCGAGTTGGTAGAAATTATAATTCCGCCATCAGGAGTCGGTTTTGGTTTAACTGCTCTGCTTTCGGTTGTGATTGCTCTGAATATTCCATTGTTGGTAATTCTTTATGAAGAACCAGAAAATTTAGTATTTTTAATAATAGGAATTTTATTTGCTGCTGTAGGAGTAGCAAAGTTTCTCGATATGCTATTTGGGGAAAGGCGTCTTAGAATCGATAGGCAGCAAATTTCCTATGTCAACAATTTGCTCGGGTTGCAATGGCATTGTACCCCACCAACTCCCAGAGGTGATATTCGTCAGTTAGAAATTGAACAAATTGAATCTACTATTCCGTTCACGGGGCAGAAATTGAGGAGAGTTTCTTTGATAGTTCAAGCCGGAGACCAAAAATATCGACTAGGAGAGAAGCAGAAATTAAATCAAGCAGAAATCGAGTGGCTGGCAACAGAATTAAGTCAGTGGTTGGGATTGAAAATTAAAAGGACTTTGACATACCGTGAATTTATTAGATGGTATGTCTGAAAATATCTCCCTCGCCCAAACAAAGCATTCCCCTTTCAAGCTGTGGGATGCGTCCCGCCCCTCCGGTGTATTTTCCCAGCAGGCGGGACACCCCACAAGCATCATCCTCAAATTGTGCAACGCCGATCGCCCCCGCTTTCTCTCAATCTCATGCAGCATCGCTCCCGATCGCCCGTAAAATGCTATCAAAGGGATTTGGCAAGTAGCACTCATCCCAATCATCTGTTAACTTGGAGATATTGTTGTGGACTTATCGCTAATTCCGGCACAGCCGAAACCAGGACTGCTCAACGTCCTCATCGAAATTACCGCCGGTAGCAAAAACAAGTACGAATTTGATAAAGACTTACAAGCCTTTGCTCTCGATCGGGTGCTTTCTTCCTCAGTCCAATATCCGTGCGACTACGGCTTCATACCCAATACCTTAGCCGATGATGGCGACCCCCTCGACGGCATGGTGATGATGGATGAGCCCACATTTCCAGGGTGCGTGATTGCGGCTCGCCCGATCGGAATGCTGGAAATGATCGACGGAGGCGACAGGGACGAAAAACTTTTGTGCGTTCCCGACAAAGACCCCCGCTATGCTCACTATAAGTCCCTCAAAGACGTAGCACCCCACCGCTTGGACGAAATAGCCGAATTTTTTAGAACCTACAAAAATTTGGAGAAAAAAGTCACGGAAATTCTGGGTTGGCAAGATGTCGATCAAGTCATGCCCTTAGTGGAAAAGTGCATCGCAGCCGATCGCAAATAAGCCCCTAGCCCGCACTCCTCGACTACAACCCGACTAAAAACTCAGGAGGCCGAACTTAAGGCGATCGCTGCACGTCTAGGGATGCAGTCGAGGAACGGGTAGCTAGAATGTCAAATCAGTCGTGAATGCCGAGTCACCGGAACGGCATTCCTCAAAACCCCGCCCCCAATCTTGAAAAAAATACTACTCCTAGAGTAATATGAAGCGCAAATTCTACCCCAGGGGAATGCGTTCTACGTTTGAGAAAATTTTACCCTAAGACTCTTGTTCGGCGCTATCTTAATCTCAGAACACAGAACAAGCTCAACAGCCCACAGGGTACAACAAATAATCTCTCAAGCGTGACATCTCCTACAAGTATTAGGCACTCGAATGGTTTCCCGATCAAGCGCTTGATTATAGTACAGATTGCTAAAAACTAAAAAGTAAAAACTAAGATTTCAACTCCCAAATTCCTGCCCCAAAACTAAAAAAAATGCCTGATTCCGCACCCTCTCTACCCAATCCACAGCCTTCCGATCCCAAAGCCACAATGGAAAATAGTCCTTTGACCGAGTTTGTCGTTCAGTTTTGGGGTGTGCGGGGCAGCATCGCCACCCCCGGCACCAAAACCCTGCGCTACGGAGGCAACACCTCCTGTGTAGAAATGCGCTTGGGCAAAAAACGCCTAATCTTTGACGGTGGCACTGGCCTGCGAGTTCTGGGCCTAAACTTGCTGCGGCAAATGCCTGTCGAAGCCCATATGTTTTTTAGTCATACTCACTGGGATCACATTCAAGGGTTTCCGTTCTTTACTCCCGCCTTTATCCCAGGGAACTGCTTTCACATTTACGGTGCGATCGCCCCCAACGGCACTACCATCAAACACCGTCTTGCCGATCAAATGCACCACCCCAATTTTCCAGTCCCCATCCAGGTGATGCAATCTGACCTCAAATTCAACGATTTGACGCCTGGGGATATTCTCGAACTCGACGATGTGAAAATAGAAACGGCACTGCTCAACCATCCTAATACGGCGATCGGATATCGAGTCACCTGGGAGGGACACACGGCCGTCTACTGCACCGATACAGAACATTTTCCCGATCGCCTGGACGACAATGTGGTACACCTAGCTCGCAACGCCGACGTGCTGATTTACGACGCCAACTACACCAACGAAGAGTATTACAACTTCAAAACCCCCAAAGTCGGCTGGGGACACTCGACTTGGCAAGCAGGAGTAGAAGTAGCGAAAGCTGCTGGAGTCAAAAAAATCGTGATGTTTCACCACGATCCGGGTCACGACGACAATTTTCTTGATGGAGTCGAAGCAGAGGTGCAGGCAGCGTTTGCCAATGCCTGCTTAGCCCGCGAAGGCATGAGCATACCAGTGATTTAATCAAAAATAAATTCAGAATTATGAAACAGGAAAAACCCCGCAAACGTCGCATAGTAGGCTTGCGGGGGCTTTACTCAACGTTGCTAGTATTGATAATTATCTGTTGTACCTGCGGCGGATGGGTTGCAGCTCAGACTGCCTATTCTGGCACTCCCGCGCGACTGGCTCAGGTATCTTCGATCGAGGATACTGGAACTGTCGATCATATCCCCGAACGCTACCAACTCGGACAGCAACTGTACCTAGAAAACTGCGCCACCTGTCACATCGGTTTACCGCCGCAAGTATTACCCACAGAAACTTGGCGCCGATTGCTGCAAGATCCCCAACACTACGGACAAACCATCAAACTGCTAGTAGACCCGCCCCGCATCCTAGTGTGGAACTACCTGCAAACTTTTTCCCGTCCCCAAGCAAAAGATGAAGAACTGGCCTACCGAGTCGCCAGTTCTCGCTATTTCAAAGCACTGCACCCCAAAGTCAAGCTGCAGCAACCCGCAAATATCAGCAGTTGTGTTACTTGTCATCCCGGTGCATCTAAATACAATTTCCGCAAGCTTACCGCCGAGTGGGAAAACTCCCCGTAACGAAGATTAAGTTGGTAATTATATCCGAGTGCGATCGAGACGATCGCACTAATCAGAAAACGGCGATCGCATTCTGAACTAGAGACTTATCCCAAGTGTGGGTGCGATCTTTCAATTCATGCTTACTGCGCCTCGCACCTTACAAATAACCGACCAAACTTGCTAGTCCGTTCCAACGGAGTGGTTAGTGGCAGCTATAGTGGCATAGAAGTAAAAAATCTGTGCGTTTAACTACTTTTTGACCAATTGTTATGATATCTTAACTTTACCGGAGGCTAGTTCAGACAATTTAAGAAGCCTGGTTATCAAGTAACCTGATTTATGATTGACAGTAAAAAAATTCAACTGAAATGGGAAAGTTATTGGTTTAAAACCTTTGGGAGATGGCGTAAGTGTCCATTGACCTGCCCAGTAGACAGACCTCATCCTCGGCATATTTTTTGGAGTTTGATTGGCAGTTTTTTGGCAATTACTGCAACGTCCTATCTTGCTTTAAAAACTAATTCTCCTTTACTAATGGCTCCGTTTGGCGCTACAAGCGTTCTGATCTTTGGTGTCCCTGACAGCCCTTTGGCTCAACCCCGGAACGTCATTGGGGGCAATTTATTAGCTGCTCTCACCAGTTTAATGATTGTGCATTTTCTCGGTTCTTCTCCCTGGGCGATGGGAATGGCTGTTTCTAGTGCGATCGGAATTATGCAGATTACCAGAACTCTACATCCGCCTTCGGGAGCAGTTGCCTTAGTCGTCATGATGACCAAACCAGACTGGAAATTTTTGCTAACACCTGCTTTTGAGGGCTCAATAATCTTGGTCTTGTGCGCCGTCATCTTTAATAATTTAGCGGCAGAAAGGACGTATCCCAAGCACTGGTTATAGCATGATCTCTAATTCTCTCATCCTTCCCTCGGGATCACTACCCAAAATCGGGATGCTCCCTCGATTCCTTCTTCCTTCTTCCTTCTTTCTTCCATCCGTTACATCCCGATCGCCTGCAACGGAAGCCGAACTTCATTCTGCTAGATCAATCAAAAAAAACGGACGGATCGGGGGAAGGTCGAGATCCCTTTTGAAAGCGTTCCCAGGACTCCTTTAACTGAGCCGGCGCTGGATTTTCGCGATCGTAAACCACCAGCACATTCGTCAAATTCCGGCCCGGTGGCAATAAAATTTCCCCTTGATGAGCCAAACCCACGGAAGCGCCCCCGTCCAAATTCATCGCTTCAAAACAGCCCATCGCCTGCATAACCTTAGCTTCTGCTTCCAAAGACAAACTATCAAGAAAAGTCACTAAAAACAACTTATCCCTAGAAGCCGGAAAGCCGATCGCCGTTCTCGAACCCACGCCCAAAACATGAGAATCTTTAAAACCTTCCGATAAAGGAGACAGCCAAACTTTCCCCCCTTTAACCAATCTCGGCCCGCAAGTCAGAGAAAACCAATGTTGACTCCAATCCGGCTTACCTTCAGTTCTAGCCGTCACCATTTCCAATTGATTTCCCGCTTTAATCCCCAAAGTCGTGCCGTAATTTTCCCATCGGCTGTATTTCAGAAACTTACCCGCCGCCACCATATTTCCCAGCACAGATTTCTGCTCATCTTTACCAAAAAAAGTCCCGTTAGCAACAACAGCAGCCCGGTAACGCGACACCATATTTTCAAAAGGTTCGTCGCCCCGCGTTACTTTAGAAGTATTTGCAAAATCTGCATTATTAGCTAACCCAATTGTGATATAAATTTCCGGGTCTGCAAGATCAATAGTTGTTAGATAAAAACTTGCGCCAGCTACATTTTGGCGGCCCAGTTGTACAGGTTTTGCTTGCTTAGCGGAACGTTTGAGAATTTGAGGTTGAGACGGCGGCGAAGCAGGAGAATTTTCGGAGGATTTTACAATAGGATTACTCGGCAGAGGTTGATTGGTTTTTCCCGATTTTACAATGGGATTGTTAGGGAGATGTGGAGGAGTTTGATTTGATTGTATACTGGATAAGAAAGCGAGTGACTTTTGCCACACTTGACCCGCGAGAGTCAAGAAACTATCTCGGTTGTGGGCGATCGCAAAATAGTCAGCCGCAACCCGCGCCAAAGCTATGCCCGTTAAAAATAAAAAAGTGCGCCGCAGCATCGGGCGGCAACCTTCAGACTGTTTGCGTTTAGACATAAAAAAATCTCAGCTAGGATAGCGAACAGTTTTCTATGGCTGTGACTACAATGGGCGATCGCCTGAATTCTGAAACTACCAGTGGTAAGGTGCGCTGCAGCGCACCTTACCACTAATTCAAAACTCAAAACTATTTCCCTAGCCCGTATTCCGCATCCCCGCAGCAATACCATTAATAGTCAGCAGAGCTCCCCGCAACAATTCACCCTTGCTGTAACGCGAGTGAATCACCCCCGGAATCCCGCCACTACCGTGCTGCCGCAAGCGTTTCAGCAGCGAAACCTGTAACAAACCCAAAGGCACAATCGTCGCATTTCGCAACTGCACGGAACGCTGCAATGCCGGATCTTCGTCCAACAAACGTTGGTGTCCGGTAATAGTTAAAACCAAATCCCGAATCAAGTGAAATTCAGCAGCAATTTGATCGAATAAAGCCTTAAAACGCTCCCTGTCAGCCGGCAAAGCTAACTCCTGGACGTAGTGTTCTGCAATCTGCAAATCCACCTTAGATAAAGTCATTTCCACCTTAGAAATTACCATTCTAAAAAACGGCCATTTCAAGTAGAAATACTGCAAAAGTTTCATGTGTTCTTCCGGTTCCTCCAGCAAAAACTCTTGCAAAGCTGTGCCGACACCGTACCAAGAAGGCAGCAAAAAGCGGCTTTGAGTCCAGCTAAACACCCACGGAATTGCCCGCAAACCGCTGATGTCTTTTTTGCCGCCGCGCCGGGCCGGGCGAGAACTAATTTGCAACTGGCTGATTTCTTGAATCGGGGTAACTTGGTGGAAGAAATCGACTAAATCCGGCTGTTCGTAGATTAAATGGCGGTAGTGCGATCGCGATCTCACCGACAACTCCTCCATAATCTGATTCCAAGGGTCGATGCCGTCAAAACCAGTGTGCAGCAAACTAGCTTGAATTACCGCCGCCGCCACAGTTTCCAAATTGTAAAGCGCCAACTCCGGCAAAGAATATTTAGAAGCCAAAACCTCGCCTTGTTCGGTAATCTTAATTCGCCCGCTGATACTCTTTCCGGGCTGAGCCAAAATCGCCTTGTAAGCAGGCCCGCCGCCGCGCCCTACAGAGCCGCCCCGGCCGTGAAAAATCCGCAACTCCACACTGTGTTTTTCCGCAACCATTTGCAAAGCTTTTTGAGCTTTCTGAATTTCCCAATTACTGCTGAGGAAACCAGAATCTTTATTGCTGTCAGAATAGCCCAGCATTACCTCTTGCAATTTTATCTTGTGGATTGGGTTTTGTGGATTGTGTTCGCTTTTATCCGCTACTTCCTGCGCGTATCCTCCTGTTAGCAGAGCCCTATAAAGCGGCAAATCAAATATTTGCTGCATTACTTCCGGCGCTTTTTTCAAATCTTCCACCGTTTCAAACAGGGGAACTACTTGAATGGTGCTAATTCCTGTCGCCGGATCGTAAAGTCCTGATTCTTTTGCTAACAGCAAAACCGCCAGCAAATCGCTGACATCGTGGCTCATGCTGATCACGTAAGTTTCGCAAATTTCCGGACCAAACTCCTGCTGCATTTGCCGCAATATTCGGAAAGTATTGATTGTCTCGCAAGTTTTGGGAGAAAACGGCAATTCTGCAGGAATTAAAGGGCGGCGAGTTTGCAGTTCTGTTGCGAGCCAAATAATTCGATCGCATTCCGACATTTGATTGTAAGGCTTGGGCAAAATTTGCAAGTATTCAGCAATTTCGCTCAAAGCGTCGGAGTGTACTGTTGACTCTTGGCGGATATCTAGGTAAGCCAAATTAAACCCGTAGATTTCTACTTGGCAAAGCAGATTTTCCAAGTCCCGACAACTCAAACCTGTTTCGACTAAATTGTGCTCAATGAGCTGCAACTCGGCCAAAAACTCAGTTCCCGATCGATAAAGGCCGGTCATTCCGGGATGTTCCGACAAAGCTTCGCGCTCCCGCTGCAACTCGTCTCCTTTGTAGAGCCGCCAATTACGATCGCGCGTATTTTCCAGTCGCTGCAGCACGTAGGCCAGCTTCAACCGATAAGGTTCTTGGCGGTAGCGGATTGCCCACTGCTCGTAAACCTCCGGGAATTCCGATTTGTCGCGATCGAGAGATTCCAGCAATTCCGGCAGCACGTCGCTCCAGTGCAGCGACAAACTCAAAAGTTCGTTCAGCCGTTTCACCGCGACGATGTACTTTTCTAGCACCAAGTGGCGCTGATAGCAAGCCGTTTGCCAAGTAACTTTTGGAGTCACAGAAGGGTTGCCGTCCCTGTCGGAACCCACCCAAGAACCGAACTTGCAAAAATTGTAACTAGGGGGTTTCAGATAAGGGTAAGAAGCGTGCAGAGCTTGTTTGAGGCGGTGGTAGAGTTCGGGAATAGCATCAAACAGCACTTCCTCGAAGTAGTGCAGAGTGTACTCCACCTCGTCAAGCACAGTCGGCTTGAACTGGTGCAGTTCGTCAGTGCGCCACCAGAGGCGAATTTCTTCCATCAGTTGCTCTTGGAGAGCCGCCGCTTCCCAGCAAGACACCGGGTAGGGGCTTGGATAGTCTGCCCCTAACACCTGAAATTTCTCGTCAACTTGGTCTAGCTGTTGGAGAATCTTCGCCATTCGTCGCTGTTTGGTGCGGATCGTGTGGCGGACAATTTCCGTCGGGTGAGCGGTGAATACTAAGCGGATGTCCAACTGATCGATCAAGCGCTGAATTTGCTGGCTGGGCACGTTCAAGCGCAGCAGCATGGGGAACAGTTGGTGAAAAGTGCCGGCATCGCGGGCGATCGTCTCGCTGCTGTCTGCCTTGCTCAAAGCCATTTGGCCGGGGCCGGGGCCTTCCCTGTGGCGCGGGCGATCGGGGGCATCGGTTGCTTGTCCTGGCAGCTTAGAAAACATCCGCCCACCAGCATCGTTGCTGCTAGCGTAAGCTAGCTGTTGGTCTCGCTGTTCGTAGTGCTGTTCGACAATGTTGATCAACTGAAAATACAGTGCAAAAGCCCGAGCGGCGCGGATGGCAGCGTTGAGATCGAGCTTTTCGATTAGCTGTACGACATTCGACTCGCGAAAGTGAGTGGCTTGTCCCTCGGCGGAATTGACCGATCGCATTTGTTGGAGCAAATCCACCAATTCCTGCCCGCACTCCTGTCGCAGCACCGATTCCCACAAGTCCTCTACTACTTTGAGGCGATTTCGCAGAAACAGGTCTGATTTTGAGTAAGCGGGAGAATGGGAAATAGATGTTGCATCAATAGCCTGTTCTGAAGACTGGAGGACTGAACTCATCGGGCTGTTCCTCAATAGCTGCGGGTGTCTGTGAAAATTGTATTGTTTAGTTTCGCCTAAAATACTTTTGTTTGCAGTCAAATTTGAGACAACTTATTGGAAGGTAGAAAGTAGAAGGCACTTATTTACAAGGTATAAGGAAAGATTAATTCTCGCAGCACGGATTTTACCGATTGTCAAGCTTTCAGATCGGTTGACTTGCGATTTTAGATTTTAGACGATCGGCGTGAGACGTTCGGCGATCGCGTCGAACGATGTGAGATTTACTTCAAAGATGAATCTGGGCTCTTGAACTAGGGTCGAAAATTTTGAGTTCTCCACGACAGAAGTCGGGGGCTGGTATTTGTTTTTTGGGCGGGGTCAAAAAAATTAACTTCTAGCTGCTGCATCCTTCCTTGCGCCTTCTAGTCCTGTGATTGAGGAAAGTTGAGCACGGGGAGGCGCGAACCCCGAAAGACTTCTTCGCTTTCAACGCCGAGCGACGCAACAAACTCAGCAGCAGCTTTAGCCACCACCAACCCGCCCAGCATGGGTAAAGCGACCAAGCTCAATAAAATGTCTGAGGGAACTGGCAACTTTGGACTGTTAGGTGTTTGAGTTTTGAGCAAGTCTTGGTGTTCCGACGGCATAGATCCTTCCTGCGTATTCTGTTATCCCTAGTTTACAGGCTAGGGCGGGTTTTCTTGCCTCGTTGTATCCTAGATTGGAGCAAGCTCCGGTGTTCCTCCAAGAATTAGTGCCGTGTCGATCGCACGCCAGACAGAGCTGCGTGCCGAGATCCCCTGAAGGATGTTACACAAAAATCAGAGCGCACGACGATCGCCCGTACAACAGCTTTTTCAAGCCGATCGCTCGCCTGCACGATCGATCCGGAGGCCTGTAAAAAAGTGAGAACGCCCGTTTGTTCAATCAGATGGGGCGATCGACTCAAAGGAAGTTGTGCCCGGTGTGCGATCGCCCCTACAACAGCTTGTTTTTAAGTCGAACGAGAGCCCGCTTTGAAATTTACCTAGAAACGGGCGATCGGCCTAACTATCATTTGTAGAACATTATGGGCTGTGACTCGTCCATTCGATCGCACAAAACCGAGCGCTCGCAAAGCCGATCGACTCAAAGGAAATTGTACCCGGTGTGCGATCGTTAATCTACGGTCTTATCAGGAGTGGTTGCTTCCGTCAATTGCACTCTCATCTAAAAATGATGGAACATCAAAACAGGGTAGTTCAACTTGCAAATACTTATCTCCACACAGATTTTCTGGGTTACCACCTCTATACAGAATCCGAGCTTGAGCCTGCGCCCACGTTACCACTTCTGAACGTTCCGCGTCATTGAGTCTAGAGGCAATTGTTTGCAAAGCTTTTAGCGTCAGCGCTCGATCGATTACCCCAGATAGGATCGTTGCTTCAAAACAATGTTCCATATATTCGTAGGGGATCTGCTCGTAGGGAGGGGGCGGGGCGACGCGCATCAAATGCTGGTCGATCTCGGTTCTGCGATCGAGATTTACCAGTTCAGCAATAAGAGGCAATATTGGTACTAAGACGGCGGGTGGAGGAACTTTTCGATGATACCGACGGGAATTTGGCGAAAGATAGGCACCCCTAAGAGTTTTTTCCCACTCTCTCATCGCTCTGTCGGCTTCAGGACAGCATACGTGAAACCTGGCCCATTTCTCTAAATCAATTGCCACATTCCGTCCCATCTGCTGTGCTAGCAGCGACAACGCCTTCGTGACTACCTGCCGTACCAGTTCGGCTCGCTCCCCGTCTGGACTTCCAGTCCAATCTCTCAGGCGATAGCGAGTCTGATGCTCAATAAAAGCCTGGGTATAAATGGACTCCCAGATAGACAATTGCTCTAATAGAGCATTTGGCAATCCCAGCAACGGTAGAAAAGGAGCTGCCCAAGGTAGAGTTGGTAAAGACAAAGCTTTCAAGTAATTGCTGCTTTCCCAATCTCCCCAAGATAATTTAAGTTCCAAACAGTGTTCTTTTGTCATAAATGATAGTGTTTGTCACGGCTTCAAACGTAAATCTAACCCCAGAAACCTTGCAATTATTTCTAATCCGATCAGAACAGCTCCTCCTACCCCTGCTCCTACCCATAAAACACCGTCTATTACCTCTGCGCCAAGCTCAATTGCCCGTGCCAGCAAGTTACTTTTGTTTCTGATATCTGGCTTTTCAGGAGGTGCTTTTTCTGAATATTCGACTGCTTCAATATACTCCTTCTCCAGGCTGAAATTAAACGGATCATTGTCATCATCACAATCGTCATTGTCTTGAAACTCCTGGATCAATTTTTGTAACCTTTCTTGATCTTTTATGTATTTGGCTTTGTGTCCCTCCCAAGAACCAGGATCGCCAGTCACAGTAGTCCGACGACCCGATAAGGGAGGAATTCGCGAGACGGGAGGATCGGTCATTTCACGACGCCGATTATAAAGATCCTGATCGTCTAAACGCAAATCGTCGTAGCGTTTTTTCAACTCTTTACCAAGAGCTACAATTTCCTGTAAGAGTTTATAGCATGGATCGTCGTCATACGGATTACCTCCACCAGACGGATTATTGGCTACATCATCATTCCCACTTCCACCCGAAGCAGAATCTGAGCCACTACTACCAAAGACCTCTTTAAACTGAGGCTCCTTAAAAATCACAGTCGGTAATTGCCAAATATCATCACTCGGCTTCGGAGGCTTCTGTAAATCCGGTGGCACCTGTTGTTTCGGCGCCTTATTCAACCGCGGCGCTTCCCCAAATTCCGGCAAATTATTCGTCTGGGTCTGTGTTCCTTCTGGGTCAAATGACCCCCTCGTTACCTCCGATTCACCTGGCGCATACTCCCCATCCTTCCAACTATATTTCGACCAACTTTCACTCCAATCATTTCGACCATCATCCCATACTGTCCCGCTCCGAGTCCAACTCCAACTGCTGCCATTACTCGTCGAGACACCCCCTTTCGTCACCGATTCTGAGTCGTAACCGCTCACAGTTTCCGTCCAACTGTAACCTCCCTTAAAATAAGACTTGCTATAACTCTCACTCCAACTAGAATACTTGGAAACCGAACTAGCTACACCCTTACTATCCCGTGTGCGATCGCCCGTAATTTCCTCGTAATTTTAGAAAGTGCGAGCTCCCGTCATTTAAGAAAATGCGATCGCAGGTAAGGGAAAAGCGCGCTCGCCCCTAATTTAAGAAAGGACGATCGGCCGTAGTTGAGAAAAGAGCGATCGCCCTAATCTCGAAAAATCCGATCGCCATTAATATCAAAGTGCGATCCCCTCAGATTCCCTCCGCCCGCCAGAGAAAATTACGATCTCTCGTAATCCAGAGAAATACTATCACCCTTCTTTGTAAAGCTATAGATAATCATTCGAGCGAACAAAACTAATCGCCCGCCACGTCGATTATTTGAGCTTGTCATATTATCCCTCTTTTAGTGGGACAATCGTCTCCGCTACAGCTCTTAATATTGAGGCGAGGCGATCGAAATCAACATATGTGGGGATATGTTCTTCGGATATAACTTTTTGCAGGCTTTTCCAATCATCTATCAGTGAACCTACATCTAGACTAACATCAGTTTCAAAGTTTGTCCATTCATCAGACGAAACTATCCAATAGTAATCTATATCATTAATATCTAATGATATAATGCCCTCTTGTTCCATTTTATTCATGAGTTTATCAAACAATATCCGTAGTTCACCAACCGTCACATTCATCGATTTATCCTCTCTATCTGCGATTAAGTTCTTGTTCTATTTTGATTAACTCATCTCTTTGCTTCTTGATTTGTTTTTGAAGTGCATTAATACGCCCCTGTATAATTTGTTCCCTTATTTGTGGATTTGGTGCGTTTTTAAGCCTGCCATCGTTATCATAAGCATCGGGATTTGCTATGTAGTCATTGAGCTTTTTCTCGTGTTCTTGGATTAGGTCTTGATAGGAGTTTCGGGCTTTCTCCAATTGAGGTGTTGTCATCTTTTGGTAAAGTTGACTCCCTGTACCGCCTGTTCCTTGAGAATATAATACTCCAAGTTCCTGAACTATATTTCTTAGACCAGCCACCAACGTAGTTGTTCCGTGTAGTCCCAAAGCTACACCTGCTACTATGGCGGGAGCACCTCCGATGCAAGTGAATCCTGCTATACATAAAAATCCACCTCCCGCGGCAGCACCACCGCCTGCTATGATTTCCAAAATTCCTGTGACAATTGCTGCCCCATCTCCTAACCGTTGTCCCCACCAAAAATAATTGTAGTCGGGAAGCCCTTTAAGCCCTCGTTCCACATCTTGTTCTTGTCCATCCCAGTAAGGGTTGAAGACCTGGAATAACCATTTAGTTGAATCTCCGATATTACGTAGATACTGATATACTGCGCCAGCAACAAACATCCCAAGAGGTCTAAAAAAATTCAACAATTGTTGAATAACTTCTGCCAGTGCAGAACGTTTGTTTTCAGGTAATTTTCCACCAGGAGCACCAGAACCACCAGACGGATTATTAGCTAAATAATCATTCCCACTCCCACCTGAAGGCGCATCAACTTCATAACTAGCAAAGACATCTTTAAACTCAGGCTCCTTAACAATAAAAGTCGGCAACTGCCAAATATCATCACTAGGCTTCGGCAACTTCTGAAAATCAATCGGCACCTCTTGTTTCGGCGCCTTATTCAACCGCGGCGCCTCCCCAATTGAGGGCAAATCATTAACCTGCTCCCCCGTCCCCGAAGCATCGAACCCTCCCCCTGCTGACGAGGACTCAATCGTCGTATACTCCCCATCTTTCCAACTATATTTCGACCAACTTTCACTCCAACTATTCCTTCCATCATCCCATACTGTCCCGCTGCGAGTCCAACTCCAACTGCTGCCATTACTCGTATAGACACCCCCTTTCGTCACCGATTCTGAGTCGTAACCGCTCACAGTTTCCGTCCAACTGTAACCTCCCTTAAAATAATACTTGCTGTAACTTGAACTCCAGCTAGAATACTTGGACACCGAACTAGCTACGCCGTTACTATCGTAAGTGCTTTCGCTCGACCATTTCTCGTAACTCGAACTGCCATTTTCTGTTCTTTGGCCATCTTTATAAGTTGTAACTGTCTGTGAATTCCAAGTACGGGAGGTGTCGCTACTGTTAGATGAGGTGGAATTGTTGCCCTCGGTACTGCTGTTACTTTTGGTAGCGGTTATTGTCGATTCGTCGCTGGTACTTTGAGTAGTATAAGTATCAGCATTATACTCGCTCTCCCACTGAGCATGATTTTCTGAATAATTTTCAAGCTCGGAATTATAACTAACTTTCCCCTCACTGTTGCTGCTGGAAGAATTAGACTTACTGACAGAATAAGTATCCCGATTGTGGCTGCTAGTTGACGGCCCGTTTTTGTAACTTTGCGTGTCATTCCCTTGACTTACAGAATAATTGTTATTGCGGTTGTTGTGCCAGTATGAGGGGCCGTTGCTGCTGTTGGTTTCTTGAGATTGATTGACGGTGTAACTGTCTCGATTGCTGGTATTTTTTGACTGGCCGTCATCGTAACTGCTGTGATAATTACTATTGGCTTCTGAATAAGTATCGCGGCTGTTGCTGCCGACTGTTTTGCCGTCAGTTGTAGTGTTGTCCCAAGTTGAATTGATTACTGAATAGTTGTCGCTGCTGTTGCCATTTTTGTAAAAACCGCTGCTACTGCTACTCTCATAGTTCGAGCGATTTACTTGGCTTTCTTCCCCGCTGTGAGTGTTGATGGAACTATTACCATTGCTGCTATTCGTCCAATCGGCTTTGCCTTGAATTTGAGTTGAACTGTTGTTGAGAGAACTTCCGGTGCTGCTAGTATAGTGAGTGTTTGAAGTTGATTTTGAACCCCAATCGTCTTGGCGGTTGCCGTTATTAATTGCATAGTCGGTTCCGTATTGACTGTCTGATTGGGAAAAACTGTTTCGGTAACTGTCGGCAGTGGTGTTTGTAGTTTGTTCGGGACTGGTATAATTGCTAGAAGAGCGGGATTTTTGAAGATATGAGCTTTGGTCGTTGCGAGTGCCTTCGTATTTAACTCGGCTGTAGTTTTGCTGCGATTGATTTGTGTTTTCTACTGAGTTTTGGGAAAAGTTTTTGCTGGTGTAGGTAGCAGCATTTGTGCTGGAATCGCTGGTGTATTCGTTAAAAGAGTTGCCCTTGCTGTTGGTGTTGACGGCGTTTTGATCCCAGCTTGATTCGGTGTTTGAGAAGTTGCTATTGGTTTGAGAGTTGGTGATGGTTGTGCCGTTGGAACTACTGGTAGAGGTAGTTGTATATGGCGCTAATTCTGTGGTATAGGAGCTGGTGCCAGAGTTGTAGTCTCCGGTTGAGGTGCTGGTAGTTTTTGGTGTGCCTGGGGCGTTGGTTGCGGTCGGTCTTTCTGAGGGTTTGGCTGTACTATTCGGAGAGTTACTGACATTTGCATCGGCATCAATCAGCGATTTTGTCAATTGTTTGGTGGCTGCTAATACTGGTATTGCGGGGATTGTTTCTGTGGCGGTAGCAATTGCCAATTCGCGGTTTAATATTCCGTATCCTGTCCTTTCGTCCCATGAGGGTACGTCGATGTCTGTTGCTGTTTTTAGGAGGATGTTTTTGATTTGTTGGCGGTTCAGTGATGGGTTTGCTGCCCACATTTGGGAGAGGGTATTTGTAACGAAAGCAGCAGCGATTGATGTGCCTTGTTTTGTTTCGGTTGTTGACTGTTCTGCTGTTTGTGTAAGGCTTGTTGGTGCTAGGATATCTAAACCGCCTCCGTAGCTGGAATAGGCGGCTCGATTGTTGTTTTCGGATGCTCCGACTGTGATAATGTTGTCGAATTCGGTGGAGGCTTGTCCGAGGGCTGATGCGAGAGTTCCTTCATTACCGGCCGCTGCTACAATCAGAATGTTGTTATCTTGAGCGTATTTAAGTGCTGATTTTTCTTCTGGTGTCAGTTGGTAGCGTGTGGTTTGCGTGCCGTCGGAATTGATTTGGGTTAAGTCGAAGCTGAGGTTGACGACAGCATTGGGTTGTTTGGAAGCTTTGGCGGCGTCTACAAATTCTATCAGGGATTGCTGCCAGTTGCCGCTGCCAGTTGCTCGTCCCAACCAAATCGCAGGAGATTTTTTGATGTCGCTTTGATTGTCGGAGTCGCTGATAATTTCTAAAATTGTGTCGCCGTGTTGGTTTGCTTGGTTTGGTTGGAGTAGGGGATTGTTGTCGCCCTCGATTAAGTCTTTTCCGAGGATGATTTTGCTGTAGTTGATGTTGGGATTGTTGGTTGTGAAGCCGGTGTCGATGATGCCGATTAATGGTTGGTTTTGTTGGGGGAGGTTGGGGGTTATTTCTGGTTGGGTTTCTGTGTCGGTGATTGTGTATTCGTTGATGGTTGTTTCGGAGTCGCTGTCAGTTGCAGTTGCGATTTCGGAGTCAGCGATGATATGAAGTGAATTGTCTGGCTGATTGTTTTCCTCGGATGGTATTTCGGGAGTAATGGCGATGTTTTCGGAGTCGAAGTCGGGGTTTACATATTCATCGATGGTTGTTGGTGGCTGATTGTCGCTGTCGGCGGTGATATTTTCCGATTGTTGTGAGTGATGATTTTCAGTGACTGCAATTTCGGGAATAATAGTTTGGGCGTCGGTAACTATATATTCTGATGCGGATGGTTGATGATTTTGGCTGGATTCTGTTTCGGGAATGTTAGGGAATTGTTGGGCTAATATGCTGTTGAGGCTTTCCCACAGTTGGGAAATTTCTTCGGGAGAAATTAGCGGGAAATTTTCAGGAGTTTGGCTGGCTATTTCGGGGGTATCGATAAGAGTTGGGGAGATGTTTTCAATTTCCCCAGTGAGAATGTCTGTGAATTCTGCGGGTATTGCCGATATTTCTGGTTTGTCGGGTTGGAAAAAGACGGGTGTTTCGATTTTGTCACCTGTGATGAAGTCGATTGAGTTGACAACTGCGATCGCTGGTTGAGTGTTTTCTGAGATAGTTGAGATGATATTTTCGGAAATTGTGGGGTTTTCGGTTTCTCCCGCTGAGGAATTTTCCGTTTTTGGATCAGCAGGATTTGGATCAGAATTGGGATTTTCAGAAATTGTCGGATTTTCAGTTTCTGTGGCAGAGGAATTTTCCGTTTTTATCTCAGCAGAATTCGGATCGGAATTGGGATTTTCGGAAATTGTCGGATTTTCAGTTTCTACTGCGGGAGAATCTGTTTTTGGATCAGCAGGATTTGGATCAGAATTGGGATTTTCAGAAATTGTCGGATTTTCAGTTTCTGTGGCAGAGGAATTTTCCGTTTTTATCTCAGCAGAATTCGGATCGGAATTGGGATTTTCGGAAATTGTCGGATTTTCAGTTTCTACTGCGGGAGAATCTGTTTTTGGATCAGCAGGATTTGGATCAGAATTGGGAATTTCAGAAATTGTCGGATTTTCAGTTTCTGTGGCAGAGGAATTTTCCGTTTTTATCTCAGCAGAATTCGGATCGGAATTGGGATTTTCGGAAATTGTCGGATTTTCAGTTTCTACTGCGGGAGAATCTGTTTTTGGATCAGCAGGATTTGG